>NZ_JBSGDP010000010.1:0-120331 GCF_053602435.1 Nocardia sp. NPDC004415 | reverse complement strand
GCCTCCCCAAGTGTTATTCCCCCGCCACCTCACCCGTCGCATCCACAACTTCTCAACTCCTTACCACCACCCGGCTAAGGCGCGCACCACCGAAGTGGTCCGCGCCTTCTGTGTGTCCGGGTCAGAACACCCGCAGCGGGCCGGGGCTCCAGAGCCCGGTGCGGGTCTGGGTTCCGGTCGTGAGCTGGGCGGGCGTGGCGGGCAGGTGCTGGTCGTAGCGTTCCAGCGAACCCCAGTCGCGAGCCCAGTCGTCCTTCAGATAGGTCGGGATGGTGACCCGGTTGGCCAGCATCTGCGAGAAGCCGAGCGGGCCGCCGAACTCCTGGGCCTGCCAGGTGTCGGTCGAGGAGATCGCCAGCGGCCGGTCCGGCAGGATCCGGTAGTTGGGCACCTCGGCCACGCCGTTCTTGTGCGCGAACGGACGCTGGCAGGGGAACTGCAGGCCGACGGCCCAGTCCAGCAGCACCGGCTGATCGCGGCCGATGTAGTGGTCCAGGGTCTGCAGCTTGGGCACGCGCGGCGGGGTGAAGGCCAGCCACTGGTCACCGATCAGGATCGGGTCGTTGGCCAGGATGCGCACCGCGTTCGCCTCGGCGGGCAGGTCGGCCAGCGGCACGCGCAGGTTGCGCCACGACGGGTACGGGCCGATATCGCGGGGCAGGTAGGCACCGAGCGCGGTGACGCTGCCGTCCGGATTGCGGGTGCCGTACTCGACCAGCAGCGACTGGCCGTACTTGTCGGCGCCGGTGTCGTCCTTGGAGGCGATGCGGCCCGCCGCGGAGATGACGATCAGCGGCGAGTCCTCGGAGCGGGCGGGCAGCCCGTACCACGACGACTCCAGATGCGCGGGCTGCTGCACGCCCTCCTGGTAGGAACCCAGGATCGGGGTCTGCGCGGGATCGAGGCCGAAGGGCAGGGCCACGGTCGACCCGTTGACGCCGCGCGCGCCCTCACCTCCGCCGGTGCCCGCGCTCTCGCCCTCGGCGAAGGCGGCGCCGACCGACTGGTTGCTGGTGTTGCCGGTGCCCGGCTTCACCTCGACGGCGTCGGCGGAGAGGTCACCGGGCACGCCGTTGGGCGTGAAGGCCACCGAGTCGGTGCCGGCGAGCGGGTCGTTCGGGTCGGTGAGCGGGCGGGCCGGATCGGTGATCGGGTCGAGCCTGCCGCCGTTGGGGTCGGGTTCGACGAGCACGTCGTTGGCCAGGCCGCAGGCGTTGCCGCCGAGCGCGTCGATGTTCGAGCGGGCCAGCGAGTAGGCCGGATACTGCTGGGTGGCGCCCTTGACCAGCGAGAGCACCTCGAAGGCCACCATCAGCCCGACCACCACCGTCAGCGGGATGGCCGCGAACTTGCGGATGCGCCTGCCGCGCTTCGTGGCGACCGAGGGCACCGGTTTCACGTAGTCCTCGCGCAGCGCGTACCAGGCGACCAGGGCCAGGCCCAGACCGAACAGGATCAGCATCACGGTGTTGGAGTTGATGCCGCGCAGCGAGACGGTCTTGTCGAACCACGGCACGCCGTAGCTGGAGACGTACCAGTAGCCGTTGATGCCCGAGAACGACAGCGCCAGCACGAACAGCAATCCGGCCAGGAAGATCGCCCGGTTCTTGCGTGAGCGCAGCGCGCTCTGCGACACGGCCACCGCCGTCACCGCCGCCAGCGAACCCGCGATGCCCGCGTAGGCGCCGAAGTGGTGGGTCCACTTCGTCGGGTTGAACATCATGAAGAAGATGGTGCCGAACACGATGCCCATCAACCGCCAGGTCGGGCCCGAGGCGATGCCGGGCACCTGACGGCGGCGCAGCAGCACCAGCAGCGTGGTGAACAGGCACAGCAGCATCACCAGGAAGGCGAAGCGCCGGGCCAGCGAGCCGTCGACGGTCTCGACGAACATGTAGTAGTAGCGCAGGTAGTCCTCGTACCAGGCCAGGTTCGGGCCGGTGGCCTGACGCACCCGGTTGGCCTCCTGGATACCGGCGAAGGTCTGGTCGCCGTAGACCACCACCAGCACCAGCAGTCCGGCCGAGCCGATCGGCGCCAGCAGCGGCAGCGTGCCGAACTGCCGGTGCCTGCGCACGATGATGCGCACCAGCGGCCGGATACCGGCCAGCAGCGCGGCCACACACATCAGGCCGGTCGGGGCGGCGGCCAGGGTGAAGGCCGCGATCAGCACCGCGATCCCGGCGGGCAGCAGCCGGCCGGTGGCGATGGCGCGCTCGATGGAGACCCAGGTCAGCAGCGCGCCCAGCGCCACGATCGGCTCCGAGCGCAGGCCGTTGTCGAAGGGCAGCCAGAAGGCCAGGAACACCAGACCGCCGGTCCACAGCGCCACCTGACTGCGCTTGACGGCATTACCCAGACGCGGAACCACCTCGCGGCTGATCACCATCCAGCACAGGATGCCGCACACCAGCGCGGGCAGACGCACCCACGGACTGGCCGTGGAGAACTCCGCGAACACCTGGATGACGTAGTAGTACCAGCCGAACGGCGCCTCGGGCACGCCGTACCAGCGGAAGTAGTTGGCCATGTAGCCCGCGTCGGGAGCCACCCGGACCATCGAGAGAATGTAGCCGTCGTCGGAGGTGTTGGCGCCGACGAAATGCCAGACCAGCAGCGTGCCGATCACGGCACCGTCCGCCCAGGTGGGCTTGAGCCAATTGCGCGGCAGGAACCGGCGGTGCCCGCGCCTGTCACTGCCGTCGAGCTGGGCCAGCGCGGCCAGCGCCAGCAGCGTGCACAGCACCGCGGCGACGATCGCGATCAGCTTCACCGGCGACGGGCTCGAGGAGAAGCGCGAGTCGATGGTGGAGGTCAGCGAAAGTCCCTGCGGCACATCGCCGCGCAGGTCGGAGAACACGCCGACGATCTGCGGGCGCAGATCCCCGCCGAGCTGGCCCTGCACCGGCACCCGCACGGTCTCGACCGCGCCGGGCTGCCCGGCGACCGGCCGCTCGATCTCCTTGCTCAGTCCCTCGAAACTCGCGGTGGTGCGGTGCTGGTCGGAGCTGATGACGATGGCCGAGCACTGGTCCATCGCGGACCGGTCGGCCGAGGCCACCACCGCGTTGCGGTCGACCACGTCCACCGCGGTGTCGGACACGCGCACGAACAGCGCCTCCAGCGCGGCGCGGTCGCCCTGCGGCGGCGCGGTCGCCAGCAGCATGCCGCCCTGTTCGGGCAGGCTCGCCACCGCCGAACACGGGATGGTGGCGTCGAGGTCGATCGGCACCTGCGACATCAGCGGCGCCTGGATATTGCCGAGCTTGCCGTTCTGCGGCCAGGTCAGTTCCGCGGTGGTCTGGGTGACCGGCAGGAACGGCGTCGCCAGCGCGAAGAGGGCACCGAGGAGTCCGGCGACCAGCGCGATCCATCGCGCGATCCGGAAGTCCTTCGCGGACGCCGCCGGTTGCGCGGGCGGCTTGGTGAGAACAGCTGTTGCGGCGTCTGGCACGGTTCGCCATGGTATCCGCACCGCCGTCATTGTGAGGGCTCGCACGCCTTCCTGCCGAACATGCACTACGGCATGGTGTGAAGTTCAAGCATTTCATTAGGATTCGCGAGCGGATCCACGTTTCCCGGTAATGCCTATCGGCTATCGATCGCGGCCGTGGGCGCGGGTTCGTCGCGACACAGAAGTTTGTCCACGCTACCAGTGTGTATAGCGCATATAGATAAGAACGATGGTAACTGTTACGCAAGGTAACGGCCGGGCATTTTAAATGCGGAAACCCCTCGTCGACGACGAATGGCGAAGGATTCCGAATGAAAAGGTAGGCGCGAACTGCGCATTACCGAAAACCGCCTTTTCGTACTCTTGAACATGACCGCTTCACATCTGGAAACGGTCGATCACATCGAGGAGTACGCAATGTTCGACAGCAACTTCTTCACACGTTCGGCACTGGTCACCGCGGGTTGTGCGGTGGCCGCGGCATCGTTCGGGCTCGGACCCGCCGCGGCCCAGTCCTCCACCACGGTCAGCCCCGCGGGCGCCGCGGTGCAGGCCACCAACCAGGGCTCGGTGAAGGCGGTGGCCGGCGGTGTCACCATCACCTGCACCACCTCGTCCGCGACCGGCTCCGTGCCCGCCGCGCCGAACAACACCAACCCCAGCGGCCCGGTGACCGTGCCGATCAACGCGCCCACCTTCACCGGCTGCTCCACCAGCATGTGGGGCGTGAGCGCGACGGTGACCACCAGCGGCAGCTGGTCGATCACCGGCCAGAACGGGTCGCCGGTGGCCGGCTCGATCAACGTGCCGACCGGCGGGATGGTCATCCAGACCAGCGGGCTGGCCTCCTGCAAGGTGGTCGTGGCGCCCACCGCACCGGCCACGCTGGCGGGCACCTGGACCAACGGCAGCCCGTCGACGGTGCAGGCCACCAATTCCCCGGCACCTATCAAGGTGACCGGTGGATTCGGTTGCCCGACCAGTGCCACCGGGCGCGGTGGGTAGCCGCCACGCCCGGCGCGGACCCCCATCCCTCCCGGACCCCTCCCCTCCCTAGACTCGACTCCATGACCAAGGTGAATCTCGATACCAACTACGGACAGATCGTGCTCGAGTTGGACGACCAGGCCGCGCCGAACACGGTCGCCAACTTCGTGAACTACGTGAACGCGGGTCATTACAACGGCACCGTGTTCCATCGCGTCATTCCCAATTTCATGGTTCAGGGCGGCGGCTTCGAGCCCGGCCTGAAGCAGAAGCCCACCCAGGCGCCGATCCAGAACGAGGCCACCAACGGCCTGAAGAACGACAAGTACACCGTCGCGATGGCCCGCACCAACGACCCGCACTCGGCCACCGCCCAGTTCTTCATCAACGTCTCCGACAACGCCTTCCTCAACCACTCGGCCCCCCAGGGCCAGGGCTGGGGCTACGCGGTGTTCGGCAAGGTCACCGACGGCACCGAGGTCGTCGACAAGATCGCCGCCGTCTCCACCGGCAGCGCGGGCCCCCACCAGGACGTCCCCGTCGACGACGTCATCATCGAATCCGCCACCATCGCGTAGCTTTTCGACAGTGCACCGGGCCGCCACCGAGACAATCGGTGGCGGCCCGACCGCACTCGATTAGACTTTACGAATTGAGTAGAGTCCACCTCGACGGTGTTCGGGAGGAGCGCGTGATGACTGCCGAGACAGCGCCCCCGGCCTGGATGCACGAGCAGATCACGGCGGCGGAATACGACTCCTGGTCCGAGGAGCAGTGTGCGGGTATCGAGATCGTCGACGGGATGGTCGTCGTGAGTCCCAGCGCGTCCAAGCGCCACAATCGCCTCGCCCGGATTCTGGCGAATGCGTTGGATGAAGCCGCCGGTCCGGAATGGAACGCCGACACCGATTTCGACGTGCGGCTCCAGGATGTCCCGCTGACCAACCGCCGCCCCGACGTCGTCGTCTACCGAGCGGACACCCTCGATATCAGCCCGACCCGCCCCGAGCATGTCCTGTTGGTCGTCGAGGTCGTCTCCCCCGGCTCGGAGACCACCGACCGGATCGTGAAGGTGGACCAGTACGCGAAGGCCGGCATCGCCTTCTACTGGCGCGTCGAACAAGCCGCGACCGGCGTACCGCTGATCTACACCTACATCCTCGACCCGGCGACCAGGTCCTACCGGACCGGCGACATGTTCACGGGCATCATCAAAACCACCGCACCGTTCCCGACCGAGATCGACCTCGGCAGGCTCTGACCTCGCGGCACCACAACGATACCCAGGCACATACGCGAACGGGCCGCTCCGGAGGGTTCCGGGGCGGCCCGTTCGGGGGGGTCTTGCCTAGAGGGGCAGGACGTGGTGTTTGCGGGGGTTGCGGACGATCTTCTTGTCTTCCAGCAGTTTCAGGGCGCGGCGGATCTCGAGGCGGGTGGTGGCCGGCTCGATGACCGCGTCGATGAAGCCGCGTTCGGCGGCGACCCACGGGGTGGCGATATTGGTGTTGTAGAAGTCGATGAGCTGCTGGCGGACCGCGGCGCGCTGGTCTTCCGGGGCGGCGGCGATCTGGGCGGCGCCGATCAGGCTGACCGCGCCCTCGGCGCCCATGACGGCCAGGCGGGCGGTGGGCCAGGCCAGGTTGATGTCGGCGCCGAGCTGCTTGGAACCCATCACGGCGTAACCGCCGCCGTAGGACTTGCGCACCACCAGCGTGATCTTCGGGACCGACGCCTCCACGTAGGAGAACAGGAACCGGCCACCGCGCTTGATCACGCCGACCTTCTCCTGCTCCACACCCGGCAGGAAGCCGGGGGTGTCGACCACGAAGATCAGCGGGATCTCGAAGGCGTTGCACAGGCGAACGAAGTGCGAGGCCTTGTCCGAGGCGCGCGCGTCCAGCGCACCGGCCGAGGCCAGCGGCTGATTGGCGACCACGCCGACGCTGCGGCCGTCCACGCGCGCGAACCCGGTGATGATGTTGGGTCCGGTGCCGGAGCTGATCTCCTTGAACTCACCGTCGTCGAAGATGCGCAGCAGGATGTCGTACATGTCGTACCCGGCGTTGTCCGAGTCCGGCATGATCGTGTTCAGCTCGCGATCGGAATCGGTGATCTCGGGCTCGAGGCCCGGATTCACGACCGGCGGCAGCTCCTGGCAGCTGGTGGGCATGTAGCCCAGGTACTCGCGCACCCACTGGAACGCGGCCTCTTCGTCCTTGGCCACGTGGTGGATGTTGCCGTACTCGGCCTGCGTGCGCGCGCCACCGAGCTCCTCGAGGCTGACGTCCTCGCCGGTGACCTCTTTGATGATCTTCGGCCCGGTGACGAACATGTGCGCCGACTCGGTCGCCACCACCACATCGGTGCAGATCGGCTCGTACACCGCGCCACCGGCACAGTTGCCCAGGATCAGCGAGACCAGCGGCACCATGCCCGAGAGCGGCTCGAGATTGGTCGCCATCCAGGCGTACCAGGCCAGCGAGCTGATCGCCTCCTGCACGCGCGCGCCACCGGAATCGTTGATGCCGACCAGCGGGATACCGACCTTGGCGGCGTACTGCATGATGCCGCACAGCTTGCGCCCGAACGCCTCACCGACCGAACCGCCGTAGACGGTCTGGTCGTGCGAGAACACCGCCACCGGACGGCCTTCCACCAGGCCGTGACCGACCACGACACCGTCACCGTAGAGCGCGGTCGGATCGCCCGGCTTGCGCACCAGCGCACCGATCTCGACGAAGGTACCCGGGTCGAGCAGCTGGTTGATCCGGTCGCGGGCGCTGGGAATGCCCTTGCGCGCCCGCTTCTCGATCCCCTTCTGGCCCGCGGGCTCTTTGGCGAGCTCCAGCCGCTCGTGTAGATCGGCCAGCTTCTCGGCGGTGGTGCTCACTTCTCTCCCTTTGCGGAAATCGCGGCCAGCTTGGCGGCGAGGTCGGCACCGATCTGGCCGATCCGCGGTTCGTCGACGATCTGGAGGTGGTCGCCCGGGATGTGGACCACCTCGAGGTTCGGGATGTACTCATCCCAGCCACCGTTGGGGCGGCGATCCGCGTAGCGCGGCTCGAGCTCGATCGCGCCGTCGTGGTAGCGATCGGCCAGGTAGAGGACCACGTCGCCGTCGTAGCGGCTGGGGTCCTTCTGCTCCAGTGCGCGGTTCTCCAGGTAGGAGTGCCGCTGATGCTCGAGCACGCCGCCGGGGATCTTGGCTCCCGAGAGCTTGATCAGATCGCTGATCATCGCGAACTGCTCGGCGTCGGTCGCGGCCGCCAGTTCCTCGATCTGCTCACGATCCAGTTCGGAGGGCACGTTGTAGGTCTTCTTGGCGAAGGCCTGGTACCGCTCCAGGCGTGCGATGCGGCCCTCGAGGGTGTTGTCCTCCGGCTCGACGGTCATCGCCAGGTCGATCAGGCCGATGTGGCGCACGTCGGCACCCTCTTCGCGCAGCATCTGACCCACCTGCAGGGCCAGCACCGCACCGAGCGACCAGCCGTACAGCACGTACGGGCCATCGCCCTGGATCTTGCGCAGCTCCGGCAGGTACTGACGGGCCCGCTCCTCGATGGAGCCCTCGACCCGCTCGAAGCCGTACATCGGGGTGTCGGCGGGCAGACGCTTGAGCAGCGGCTCGTAGACGAGGGTGTTGCCTCCGGCGGGGTGGAACACGAAAACCGGTGCGGCGGTGGAACCTTCGGTCCGTGCCCGCAGCGGACGGATGAAACCGTCCACGTCGGCGCCGCTGTCCTGCAGGCTGCGCACGACCTCGGAGAGCTGCTCGATGGTCTCGCAATCGAGCACGTCGTCGACGGTCACCTCGGCCTTGACCCGCTCGGTGAGGCGGGCCGCCATCCTCTCGGCGACCTCCTCCTCCAGGATCGGCAGGGTGTTGAAGATGCCGCCCGGCGAGGTTCCCGTGACGACAGCCCAGGTGGCATAGGCCAGGCGCTCGGCAGCGTCACGTGGCGGAACGTTGTCCTCGTCCCCGGCCGGGGCCGAGTAGTCGACGTCCGGCAGCGCCTCGGTCGCGACCGACGGCTGCGCTGCGCTGTCGGCCTCGGCACTCCCCTGCGCGGCGACGGTCGCCGACGCGTCGACCGCGGCCTGCGACTCGGCATCAGCCGGAACCGCTTCGGTACCAGCGGTTTCCGACGGCAGCTCCGCACCGGCGGCTTTGGCCGCTGCCAGCGGATCATCACCGGCGGCGATCGCCGCGCGCGCGGCCTCGACGAAGTTCGCGTCGACGCCCAGCTCCACATCCTCACCGGCGGCACGCGCGGCGGCCTGCTTCTCCGACATCGCCGCGACCTCGTCGCGATGCTCGATGGCGTAGCGCAGCACCTTCGACACCTCGTTGAGGCTGGCGTCGCGGACCGCGGAGATCTGCAGCTGCGGGATGTCGAACTCGTATTCGACGCGGTTCTTGATGCGCATCGCCATGAGCGAGTCCAGGCCGAGTTCCATCAGCGGGATCTCCATCGGGAGATCCTCGACGGCGTAACCCATGGACTCCGCGACGATCACGCACAGCCGCTGCTCGACGGTCTCGCCGCTGTCGGGGCGCCAGCGGTCGCTGGTGGCCACGGCGATCTCGGCGGCGGTCGGCTCCGGCTCGGTGACGGCCGGGAGTGCCGGGGCCACAACGGGTTCGGGCAGTGGCGCACCGGAGGTGACCACGGCGTCGAACAGCAGCGTGAAGCCGATCGGCGTCTTGGCGTGCACCTGCACCGACGCACCGCCGAGGTGCGGGGTGAGGGTGGTGGTCAGCGTGCCGGTGGTCGGCAGCGCGGCGTGCGGATGCGAGACCGTGACGGCGACGTCGGAGAGCACCTGCGCGGCGGCGGCCCGCACCAGCGCCGTCAGGTCGGTGACCGAGCCCGCCTGCACCTCCCAGGCGTGGCGCCCGTCGGGCATGGCAACGTGCGCGCCGGGCACCCGGCTGTCGCCGCCGGTCGCGGCGAAGGAGGCCTTGGGCCAGTACTGCTTGCGCAGGAACGCGGTCCGCGGCACCTCGGCGTAATCGCCCTGCGGCAGCAGCGAACTCAGGTCCACCGCGTGGCCGTGCACATAGAGCTGGGCGAGCGCGCCGATGACACCGGCGGCCTCGTCTTCCTTGCGCTTGAGCGTGGGGATGAGCTGCGCGTCGTGCACGCCCGCGGCGAAGGTGGTGCCGAGGACCTGCATCAGCGCGACAGAGTTGGGCGCCAGCTCCAGGAAGGTGGTGTGCCCGGAGTCGACGGCGGCCTTGATCGCGTGGGTGAAGTACACCGACCCGCGCATGTTCTTGACCCAGTAGGGCTCGTCGTGCACCGGCTCGGAACCGGCCTTGAAGAACAGGCCCTCGTGCACGGTCGAGTACAGACCGGTCTTCAGGCGGGTGGGTTCGATGCCGGCCAGTTCGGCGGCCAACTCGCCCAGCAGCGGGTCCATCTGCGAGGTGTGGCCCGCGCCGCGGGTGGGCAGGATGCGGGCGAACTTGCCGGACGCCTCGACCTCGGCCACGATCTGCTCGACCTGCTCGCGCGGACCGCCGATCACGGTGTTGGTCGGCGCGGCGTACACCCCGACCTCCACATCGGGGAAACGCGGCAGCAGCTGGGCCACATCGTGGGCGCTGAGTTCGACCAGCGCCATATTGCGCACGTCGTCGTCGCTGAGCATCTGCTCGCCCTCGCCCATCAGGCGCGAGCGGGCGCAGATCACGCGCACCGCGTCCTCGAGGCTCAGACCGCCCGCGATGTAGGCACCGGCGACCTCACCCATCGAATGCCCGACCACCGCGGCGGGCTCGGCGCCGTGCGCGCGCAGCAGCGCGGCCAGGCCGAGCTGGGTGGTGAAGATACCGACCTGGCAGGTGCCGACGTCGTAGTCCTGCTCGTCGTCGAGGAACATCTCGCGGATCGAGTAGCCCGCCTCGTCCTGCACCAGCTCGTCGACCTCGTCGACGGTCCGGCGGAAGATCGAGTTCTCGTTGTAGAGCTGCTTGGACATCTTGCGATGCTGCGCGCCGAAGCCACACATCACCCACACCGGCGCCGCGGCGGCCGGGGAATCGGCGGTGAACACGCCCGCGCCCGGCTTGCCCTCGGCGATGGCGCGCAGGCCGGTGACGGCTTCTTCGTGCGTCTTGGCCAGCACCACACCGCGCGAACGGTGATGGCTGCGCTTGGCCAGCGCCCGCGCCACATCGGCCAGCGGCACGTCCTTGCCGGGGCCCTCCAGCCAGTCGGCCAGCTCGGCGGCGGCGCGCTTGCGGCGCGAGGGCAGGTAGGCGGACACGGCCAGGATCACCGGCAGCGGTTCGGCGCGATCGCCGTCCCACTCCGGCACCGGCCGCACCGGCTCGGCGGCGGCCTCGGTGATCGCGACGGCCTCGGCGACCACATCGGTGGTCTCCTCGCCCTCGATCTCCTCGGCGGCGACCTGCGTGGGGGTGACGTCTTCGACCACGGCCGGAGTGGGCACGTATTCCTGCAGGACCACGTGCGCGTTGGTGCCACCGAAACCGAAACCGGAGATGCCGACGGTCGCCACGCCGCTGTAGCGCGGGAACTCGGTCGGCTCGTCGACGACCGAGAGGTTGGCCTGCGCGAACGGGATGTAGGGGCTGGGGCCCGCGTAGTTGATGTTCGGCGGAATCACGTTGTGCTGGAACGCCAGCAGCACCTTGGCGAGGGCGGGGACACCGGCGCCGGATTCCAGATGGCCGAAGTTGGTCTTGACCGAGCCGAGCAGGGCGGGCTTGTCCGCGTCGCGGCCACGGCCGACCACACGCGCCAGCGCCTCGGCTTCGATGGGGTCGCCGATGGGCGTGCCGGTGCCGTGCGCCTCGATGTAGTCGACGGTGGTGGGGACGATGCCGGCGTCGCGGTAGGCGCGGCGCAGTACGTCGGCCTGGGCGTCCGGGTTGGGGGCGAGCAGACCGTTGGAGCGACCGTCGTTGTTGACCGCCGAGCCCTTGACCACGGCATAGATGTGGTCGCCGTCGCGTTCGGCGTCGGCCAGGCGCTTGAGCACGACCAGGCCGGCGCCCTCGGAGCGCACCATGCCGTCGGCGTCGGAGGAGAACGCCTTGATGCGGCCGTCGGCGGAGGTGCCGGGCGCGAAGCCGAGCGTCGGGAACGGCATCAGCAGCATGTTCACGCCGCCGGCCAGCGCCACGTCGGCGTCGCCGTCGCGCAGCGCGCGCACCGCCTGGTGCACGGCGACCAGGGTCGACGAGCAGGCGGTGTCCACGGTGACCGACGGGCCACGGAAGTCGTAGAAGTAGGACACCCGGTTGGCGATGATGCCGTTGGAGCTGCCCATGATCGCGTAGCCCTCGGCCGAGGCCGGGATGTCCGGGTCGGCCTCACCGAGCGCCAGCGCGGCGATCATCGCGAAATCGCTGGACGAGGAACCGATGAACATGCCCACCGGCGCGCCCTTGAGGTCGCTGGCCGGGATGCGCGCGTGCTCGAGCGCCTCCCAGGTGAGCTCCATCATCAGGCGCTGCTGCGGGTCCATCCGCTCGACCTCGATCGGCGAGGTCGCGAAGAACTCGGCGTCGAAGCCCTTGACGACCTCCTGGTCGAGGTAGCCACCCCTGGTCTTGCCTTCGGCGACGGCCGCGGCCACGGTGGGGTCGCTCAGGAACTCGGCCCAGCGGCCCTCGGGCAGCTCGCGGATCGCGTCGCCGCGACCGATCAGGAACTCCCAGGTCGACTCGGGGGTGTCGCCCGCGCCCGGCAGCCGCGTCGACAGACCGACGATCGCGATGTCGTGCGCTTCGCTGGGGGTGAAGGCGGCGGTGTAGTCCTCGTCGTTCTCGACGGCGGGCTCGGGCTCACCGTTGACGATGATCTCGGCCAGCGACCCGATCGTCGGATGCTGGTAGATCACCGTCGGGGCGAGCGAGACACCGGTGAAGTCCTCGATGTCACCGCCGAGGGCGAGGGCATCGCGCGAGGCCAGCCCGAACTCCTCCATCGGCCGGTCGACGGTGATCGCCTCGACCGACTGTCCGGTCGCGTCGGCGACCCATTTGCGCAGCCAATCACGCACCTCGGCGACCGAATGGTCGCCCGGGGACGCAGTCGTTGCGCTCTCGGCAGCTGTGGTGCTGGGTCGATCGGCGCGATCTGGGGAGGCCTCGTTGTGTTCCATCAATTCCTCAAGCTACCTGTCTGCGTACAGGGCGCGCCGTGGATTGACGCCCGGCATGCTCGACATGCCGGGCGTCATCACCGAACCGGTCGGCCGATTACTCTTCTGGTGCATCGGGGAAAGCCTGCTGGGTGTAACCACCGCGCAGCGTTCCCTCGAGGTAGGCGGCCTTGCAGGCGCGCCGGGCGATCTTGCCGCTGGAGGTACGCGGGATGGAACCCGCGGGAACCAGCAGGATGTCACGCGCGGTGACGCCGTGGCGCTGGGAGACCGCCGCGCGCACCGCGTCGGCGATCGGGGCCGGGTCGGCCTTGCCCGCGCCGGGACCCCGCTCGGCCACGATCACCAGCTGCTCGGACGCGTCGTCGGCGTCGAACTTCAGGCCGGCGTGACTGTCGGCCGCGAAGACCTCGGCGGGCAGCTGGTTGGCCGGCACCGCGAAGGCGGCGACGAAACCGGGGCGCAGCGCGGTGGAGGCCTCCTGGGCGGAGAACTCCAGGTCCTGCGGGTAGTGGTTGCGGCCGTCGACGATCACCAGGTCCTTGACGCGACCGGTGATGTAGAGCTCGCCGTCGAAGTAGACGCCGAAGTCGCCGGTGCGCATCCAGTCCGCGTCGGCGGCGGTGCCCTCGGTGTGCCCACCCGGCTGCCGCTCGGTGACCCGGTTGCGGAAGGTCTTGCTCGACTCGTCGGGGCGACCCCAGTAGCCGATGCCCATGTTGTTGCCGTGCAGCCAGATCTCGCCGACCTGCCCGTCGGCCAGCTCGCGGCCGCCGTCGGGGCCCTCCACCGACTCGGGGTCGATGATCGCGGCCCACTGCGACAGGCCGACGTACCCGCAGGAGACCTGCGCGATGGCGTTCTCGGCGGACTGCTCCACGCGGACCATCCGGCCCTTGTTGAGCTCGTCGCGGTCGACGTAGATGTACTTGGCCTCGTCCTCGGCCTTGGTCGCCGAGACGAACAGCGTCGCCTCCGCCATGCCGTAGCAGGGCTTGATGGCGGTCTTGGGCAGGCCGTACGGGGCGAAGGCCTCGTTGAACTTCTTCATCGAGGACACCGTCACCGGCTCCGAGCCGTTGATCAGACCGATGACGTTCGACAGATCCAGCGACTCGCCCGCCTTCGGCACACCGCGCGCGGCGGCGTGCTCGAACGCGAAGTTCGGCGCGGCGGCGAAGGTGCCCGCCCCGTCGGAGACCGCGGCCAGCTCGTTGATCCAGCGCGAGGGACGGCGCACGAACGCGCTCGGCGACATGATGGTGATGAACTTGCCGCCGACCGCGGGCAGGATCACCGTCAGCAGGCCCATGTCGTGGAACAGCGGCAGCCAGGTGACACCGCGCGAGTTCTCGTTCATGTTCAGCGAGTTGATCATCTGCAGCAGGTTGGTGCCGACCGCGCGGTGGGTGATCTCCACACCGGCCGGGACCCGGGTGGAACCCGAGGTGTACTGCAGGTAGGCGATGTCGTCGATCGCGGTGTCGGGGCGGATCCAGGAGTCACCGAGGGTGTCCGGGATCGCGTCGACGGCGATGATGCGCGGGCGCTGCGCGGCGGGCAGCGAGCGGAAGAACTGGCGCACGCCCGCGGCCGAGGAGGTCGCGGTGAGGATCGCCGAGGGCTCACAGTCGCCGAGCACGGCGTGCAGCCGGTCGGTGTGGCCCGGTTCGTCGGGGTCGAACAGCGGGACCGAGATGGTGCCCGCGTAGATCGCCGCGAAGAAGGAGATCACGTAGTCCAGACCCTGCGGTGCCAGGATCGCGACCCGGTCACCCGGGTTGGTCACCTGCTGCAGGCGAGCGGCCACCGCGCGCAGCCGAACTCCGAACTCCTGCCAGGTCAGCTCGTGTACCTCGCCGTCGCGCTCCCGCGAGTAGTCGATGTAGCGGTACGCGAGCGTATTCGCGTCGTTACGGGTGTGCTTCTCGACGTGATCGACCAGGGTCCGACCCTCGGGAATGACAATGTTCCCGGTCTCGTCCAGGTAGTCGTCGAAAGTCTCTTCCATTCCTTCTTCTCCTCCGAGGACCGAGCACCGGTGAATCGTTCCAACGCGCTGGGCGTTGACACCTGTGCGGCCTCGACTCGCTATCGCCACCGGCCACAGGTGCACGCCGTGCGTGTGCATCCCGACAGCCTGCGGATTTTCGAGCGGTCTGCGCGGTGACCGCTATCGGCTAGATGTTCTCAAACCAGAGTCATGTTACAGAGAACCCCCGCTCAGTCCTCCCGCAGCAGCGGAATGACAGGCGCGAAAGCATCCATCTGGGTGGGGAAGATGCCGACATACGACATCGAAGTGAGTTGGCGCACACGTTTGATCTGTTCGGCGATTTCCTCGAACGTACCGATCGCTACGTAGGGCGAATTCAAGATCTCCTCGACGGAAAGCTCCACGTCGACCTCGAGATTCGGGTGCAGGCCGCGGGCGATCGCGTTGAGCGCCATCTCCGCGGTCTTCTCCCGGTCGTCGGTGATGACGATGGCGGTGATGGCCCAGTTCAGCTCGATATCGGCGAACCGGTCACCGGCAGCGGCCTTGACGATCTCGACCTTCTCGATCGTCTTCTCCAGCGTGATGCCCGAGAGCAGACCCTTCCCGTTCTTGGTGGTCTGCGGGACGATCGAGACGATGTCGGCGTGCTTGGCCGCCAGCGCCAGCATCTTCGGGCCGCCACCACCGGTGCACAGCGGCGGGCGCGGGCCCTGGCGCGGGCGCGGGGTGCCCTTGATGCCGCGCACCTGGTAGTGCTTGCCCTCGAAATTGCATTCCTGGCCGCGCAGCAGCGTGTCCAGGATGGTCAGCGACTCGTCGAGCTTCTCCAGCCGGACGCCGGGGCGCTCGAACGGGATGCCCGCGTTGTCGAACTCCTCCTTGATCCAGCCCGCGCCCACCCCGACCTCGAGCCTGCCCTTCGACAGCACGTCGAGGGTGGCGAGATCCTTGGCGAGCACGACCGGATGCCGGAAGCCGTTGGCCAGCACCGAGGTGCCGAGGCGGATCTTGCTGGTGGCCTGGGTGAGCGCGCCGAGCGCGGCGATCGGGCCGATCTGGTCGCCCAGGTGATCGGGCACGAAGAAGGTGTCGTACCCGTACTCCTCGGCCTCCTGCGCGGTCTGGACGAACTTGCGCGCGCCGCCCTCCTGCTTGTTGCCCTCTCCCGCCGCTCCGAAGCGGAACGGACGCAGCGGCGTACCCAGCGCGGTCGACTCACCGACGGGTGCGGCAGCTTCGGTCATGAACTCTTCGCTCCTGGCTGTGCGATGGACTCGGGCGCAATCACCAGCGCACTTTACAGCGTGTGGGCGAAACGGAGTGCGGATGTCACAGCGAGGCATGATCCATGGCAATCATGCACCCGCTGTGACTGTGACAACTCCGTCCCGGGTGACTCAGGAATGCGGCGGATGCGGCGCGGCTTCGATGAGGCCCGCCGCCCAGTTCACCGTCCACTGGGTCGCCGTGGTGCCGTTGCCGTCGACGGTGTTGGTGGCGTAGAGGGCGTGCACCGGGTTGCCCGCCGAGCGGATCAGTGCCGCCAGGCTGCCCAGCGCGTTGGCCGGGTTGAGGGCCTCGCGCGGGGCGTCGCAGATCATGTCGCCGGGCGCGCAGATGGAGTTCACCTTCGGGGCCAGTTCACCGAAACCGCCGGGTCGCGGGCCGGTCATGCTGATACCCGGCACGTTGACGCCTTTGAGCGCCACCTCCGCGCCCTCGCCGGTGGGCGGCGGGTCACCGATCTCGGTCGGCTGGCCCGGGCCGGTGTCGGCGGTGCGGCGGCCGTCGGCGATGACGGTCACGCCGAGCACCCGGTCGGCCGGGATCGGGCCGTTGCCCGCGCCGATCTGGGCGGCGATGTCACCGGCGATCACCGCGCCCTGCGAGAAGCCCGCGATGACGAAGTTCGTCAACGGGCATTCCCGATGCCGCTGCGAGAGCACATCGGTGGCCCGCGCGGTGCCCTCGGTCCGGCTGACGTTGTAGGAGGCCTGGCCGTCGGGCGGGAAGGCGATCGGGTTCGAGAACTGTGCCACGTACGGCACGGTGTAGACCTCGAGCCGGTCGTCGGGGAACTGCGCGCGCAGCGGGCCCGACACGCTCAGCATCAGCGAGATCGGGTTGGCCTGCGGGTTGTACGGGTCGTCGGTACTGGACGACTCCCAGGTGCCCGGGATCGACAGGAACATGACGTCCGGGCAGTCCGCCGACTGCGAGCTGGGCGGCGGCGGGGTGGGCGGGGTCGGCGGCGGCTTCTCCAGCCGCCCGGCCAGCAGGTACCACAGCAGCAGGACGACGATGATCGCCAGGACCAGCAGCGCCAGCAGCGTGAAGCACCCCGCAGGCCAGAACCTGCGGGTCTGTCGATTCCGGGGCGTCACTAGCAGTAGGTCGAGGTCGCGGCCGCGATATAGACCTGGGAAGCCTTGTCGACATCCATCTTGGATTCGTCGAAGTTGGCGTCGGACCCGGCGATCGCCGCGACGAACGGGGCGATGTCGGCGTCGGAGGCGCCGGTGGCACGGCTGGAGCAGATGTAGTTGGCCGCGGTCAGCGCGATGTCCGGGCTGGCCGGGGTGATGCCGTTCTTGCTCAGCTCATCGAGGAAGGCCTGGTCCTTGGCGGTGACCGGCGTCGCGGGGGTGGTCGCCTCGGGCGCGGTCTGCGGCTGCTCGGGGGCGCTGGTCTCCGGCGCGGCGGAGGAGCTGGGCGCGTGTTCGCCGTGCTCGTCGGCCGACGGGGCCGGGGCCTGCGTGGACGCCGCGGGGGCGCTCGCGCTGCTGGAGAGGGTGGGCGTCTGCGAGGCGGTCGAGTCGTTGCCGCCACAGGCGGACAACAGAGCGACTGCGGCCAGCGCCGCGACCGATCCGGCTACCTTGCCAGGGATCCGATGCATGAAGATGTCTTTCCTCGATCGTTCGTCAGGGAAGCGGTCGCAGACCAGGCTAGCCGGACATCGCCCCTGTTCGGGTGCCAGGCGGCGAAGTTCAGAGAGTTCTCAGCCCGGGCTCACACCCCGTGAACTTCGGATTTGCCGTCTCGCACGACGATGAACCCGGTCTGGAAGTTCTGCTGGATGCCGCCCGGCACGGCGAACTCGTCACTCACCGGGAAACCCAGCCTGCCGTTCTCGAAACCCTGCTTGCCCCACTCCTCCATCAGCGCGCCGTTGCGCACCGACCAGGCACCCGAGAGCGGGCTCCAGTAGATGTTGCCGCCCTCGAACCGGCTGTAGCGGCCGAGGTCCTTCAGCGGCGCCTCCTCGGCGACCGGGAACCCGAGCGGGCTGTTCTCGAAGCCGAGCTGGGCGTACTTGTCGAGCACGAAGCCCTGCACGCGGTGGGCGCCGGTGGGCGCGCTGTAGAACATCGGCCCGTGTTCGAAGGCCTGCACCGCGCCGTCACGGCTGGGGGTGGCCGCCTCGGCGGCGACCGGATACCCGGCCGGACCGCGCTCGTAGCCCTGCTTGCCCCATTCCTCGAGGAACGCGCCCCGCATCACCTGGGCGCCGGTCTCCGGGGTCCAGTAGATCGAGCCGCCCTCGAAGGTCTGCATGCGGCCGCGTCCGTCGGGCAGACCCACCTCGTCACCGGTGGGCAGACCCAGCGGCGAGGCCGCCCCGCCGACACCCGCGTAGGTGCCGCCGATCCGGCCGGCCACCGCGTGCGTTCCGGTGGCCGCGGAGTGGAACACCCGCCCGTGCTGGAAGTCCTGCGCCACGCCCGCGGCCGCCGGATACTCCGCGCTCAGGCAGCCGCCCAGCCAGTTCGCCGCCTGCGCCAGCCCGGCGATCGCCCCGCCGAGACCACAGTTGGCCCCGTTCGGGTCGGTGCCGAGCGCCGCCGCGGCCTGGCTCCAGGACTGGCGCATCTCGAAGTCCCAGTACGGCCAGGTGTGCGTGCCGGAGGGCCGGTAGTTGGCCTGCACCGGGATCGACAGCTTCTCCAGCTTGGTCACGAAGTTCTCGGTGGACAGCCGGGCCAGGATCTCCAGCCCGGTGCCCGCCCAGTTCTCGCTCAGCAGCGGCATCTCGCTGAGCTGGTCGTGCGTACCGGCCAGCCCGCTGCCGCTGGAGACGTACATGCTCACCCCGCGCAGCTTCTCGGCCAGCAGATAGGGGTCGTGCGCGGCCCACTCCGGACCGCCGGGCGGGCCCCACATGGCCGCGGCGTCGAAGCCGCCCGCGTCCTTGTTGGCGAAGGTGATCGCCTGCGGCATACCGAGCGTCGTGGTGGTGAGCAGCCCGGAGTAGGAGGCCACGTATTTCATCAGCCCGGGATTGCGCCCGGCCAGATTCATCGCGGCCGTGCCACCCATCGAAAGTCCTTGTACGCCACGCACATCGGTGGTGCGCCAGTCGCGTTCGAGGATGGGCGGCAGTTCCTTGGTGAGAAATGTCTCCCACTTGTAGGTGTGGCCGTTGTCAGGGGCGAGCCAGTCGGAATACCAGCTCGACTGGCCACCCACCGGCAGCACCACATTCACGTTCTTGTCGGCGTAGAAGCCCTCGGCGTCAGCGTCTTTGGTCCAGCCGTTCTCGTCGTCCTGGGCGCGCAGGCCGTCGAGCATCAACAGCATGGGGAATTTCGCGTCCGGACGCGCGTGCCAGTCCCTGGCCAGCAGCATCTGCACCTGGATCGGGGTGTTCATCGCCGCGGAGTACACCCACATCGACACCCGCCGATCCGAGAGCCACTCCACCCGCTGCACCGCCGAGGTCACCGGCTGGGCCTGCGCCTGGGCGGGCACGGCGACGACGGGCGCCAGCAGCGCCACGGTCGTTGCCGCGATTCCGAGGATCCGCCGCATGGGCGCTCGGACACGATGTTTCGACATGCGCGACCCTCCTCATCCCCACCCACGGGACAGCCTCATCCTCGGTTGTACCGCAGTGCGCGGCGATAACCGGGACGACACGCGAAGGCCGATGACAACGAAAAGACCGGCCCACCCTGCGGGTGAGCCGGTCTGCTCGGAGTTGCTGGACGAAAACTGTCAGGCGCCCAGCGCGCCCAGGATGTGCGGACGCGCCTTCCACAGCTCGTCTTCCCAGTACTTCCACGAGTGGGTGCCGTTGGCGGGGAAGTCGAACACGGCGCTGATGCCCAGGGTCTTGAGCCGCTGCTGGAAGGCCAGCGTGCTCACGAACGAGATGGCCTCGATGCCCATGGCGTTGGCGGTGTTGTACACCCCGCCCAGGCCGGCCGGGCGGTCGTGCTGACCGGGCAGGCCGTTGGCCGAGGAGATGAACATCGGCAGGCCACGCAGCTCGGGCGCGAAGACCATCGGGTCCATCCGCAGCCACGCCGGGCTCCACGGAGCGGCCATGGAGTCGACGTTGAAGCGGCCCGCGTCGAGCATCATCACGCGGATGGCCTCACGCATGCCGGGGGCACCCCAGTTCAGCGGGCCCGAGAGCGAGGACGCGTGCTTGAACTGGTCACGGTGCAGCGCGGCCAGGCGCAGCGCGGCCGGGCCGCTCATCGACAGGCCGAGCACCGCGTTGTTGGTGCGGGAGACGCCGTAGCCCTCGAGGAAGGCGGGCAGCTCCTCGGTCAGGAAGGTCTCCCACTTGTAGGTGGTCTTCTGGCCGTTGGTGTTGGAGGCCGAGGTCCAGTCGGCGTACCAGGACGACTGGCCACCGACCGGCATCACCAGGGTGACGTTGTCGTTGGAGAACTGCTGCATCGCGTTGGTCTCGAACGACCAGGCGTTCTTGTCGTCGCGGGCGCGCAGGCCGTCGAGCAGGTAGAGCGCGGCGTTGCCACCGTTGCGCGCCCACTGCACCTGGACCTTCACCGGGCCCATCTTCGAGGGCACCATCAGTTCTTCGTAGCCACCGGCCGGGGCTCGCAGCGCGGGCGCGGAAGGCGCCGGGGCGGCGAACGCGGTCGGGGCCGCCCCTGCGGCGATCGGCAGCACCAGGGCTGCTGCGCCGACAGCTAGAATTCGATTACGCCAACCACGAGGTGCTGCTGCCCGGGACGCGCCCAGATCACCCTTCGGCGCGACGGCCTTGCCGAAACGCATGTGAATTCCGCTCTCTTTCTGCTGTTGTGGCATGCCAGACAGGACTTGATCTTCGACTGGTTCCCGACAAGCCAGCCGAAACAACGATCTGGTCACACTTACGCTCGCTGGAGCGTATTCCAGTCACGAATTAGACGCAAGAGGACGGGTTTTCGGCCGCCTCGTCGCCGAAGGGCGAGACGTAACGCCGCAGGCGGAGTATCGCTCTTCGGCGGCGAGGCCCAAGGGGCCGAAAACCCCGCGGCGCCAGCCGCCGACAATTCAGCCGATATTGGCCGACAGGTCCGGGATCATCCGCAGGGCTTCGTCGTTCCAGTTGTTCCAGGCGTGGATGCCGAAGGGCGGGAACGAGTAGACGGCGTTGCGGGCGCCGAGGGTGGCCATGCGGACTTCGAAGGCGCGGGTGTTGGCCAGGGCGAGGGCCTCGAGGGCCATGCCGTTGACGGTGCCCATGTGCGGGCCGTCGGTGCCCGACGGCAGGCCCGAGGCCGCCGCGATCCAGAGCCGGGTGTTGTTGGCGACGAGGTTGGGCGCGAAGACGAACGGGTCCATCCGCAGCCACTGCGGGCCCCACGGCGGCGCCATCGAGTCGACGTTGTAGCCGCCCGCGTCGAGCATGGCGATGCGGATGGCCTCGCGCATTCCGGGCGCGGAGATGTTGAGGTAGCCGGAGAAGGCACCGGCGAAGCTGAACTGGTCGGGGTGGTAGGCGGCCAGGGTCAGCGCGGCCGAGCCGCCCATCGACAGGCCGAACACGCCGTTGCGGAAGCGGTTGAAGCCGAGGCGGTCGGCCAGGGCGTTGCGCAGGTCGCCGGTGAGGAAGGATTCCCACTGGTACCGGTAGCTCTTGCCGGGACCGCCGGACAGCGCGTTGGCCGCGCCGGAACCGGAGTTCGGCGCGCCGTTTCCGGGAATGCCGAAGAATTCACTCGGGGAGTTCCAGTCGGCGTAGAAGCTGGACATGCCACCGACCGGCATCACCACGTTGATATTGGCCGCGGCGAGCGCGTTGGGGATATCGGTTTCGATCTCCCAGCCGTTGAGCGTCTCCGGCGCGCGCATGCCGTCGAGGACGTAGACCACGCGCTGGGTGTTGCCGTCGGCGGCGCGCAGCACGCGCGACTTGATCGGCCCCATCCCGGAATCGACCCAGAAGTCGAAGGCCGCGCCGTTGAAACCGGCCGAGGCCGGGGCGGTGGCGCCGCCGACGGCCGTCACCACGGGAACCAGCAGTGCCATCGAGACGCCGGCGGCCAGGCGCCGCACCCACGATCCCCGGGGGACCTGCACGGACCGATCCTTGCGGCGCAGTGTTCGCATTCGACTAGACCTTTCTCGGCTGACCGTCAGCGCAAACCCCGAGCTACACGGTCGGTTCCCTCATCGGGCGTCGAAATGGATCAATCCAGGGCAAAACGGACGATTCAACCTCGACGCATGCTCACTGTGTATCAATCGCTGAACGAATGCCTACATGTTGCTGGAAAGTGACCCCGAGCACAACTCGCGGTGACCTGCCGCTCATGATTCGTCACCAGCTTTCGCTCGGATCGTGACGTAAACGAAGAAAACCGCCCGATGCGCAAGGCACCGGGCGGTTTTCCGTCGAGCGGGGTGGACTAGCCGATATTGGCCGAGAGGTCCGGGATCATGCGGTTGACCTCGGTCTCCCAGTTGCGCCAGTTGTGCACGCCGGTGATCGGGAAGTCGAAGTTGGCGTTGCCGCCGCCGAGGGTGGCCATGCGCACCTGGAAGGCGCGGCTGTTCACCATGGCGAGCAGCTCGAGCGGCACACCCTGGACGATCTCCATCGGGTTGGACACGTCACCGGGGCCGGGGATACCGCTGGCCGCCGAGACCCACACGCGGGTGCCGTTGGCCACCAGGCGCGGGGCGAAGACGAACGGGTCCATCCGCAGCCACTGCGGGCCCCACGGCGGCGCCATCGCGTCGATGTTGAAGCCACCGGCGGAGATCATGGCCGCGCGCATGGCCTCACGCATGCCGGGCGCGGAGATGTTCAGGTAGCCGGAGAACGAACCGGCGAAGCTGAACTGGTCGGGGTGGTAGGCGGCCAGCGTCAGCGCGGCCGAGCCGCCCATCGACAGACCGAACACACCGTTGTTGTTGGGGTTGAAGCCCAGCCTGCTCGACAGCGCGTTGCGCAGGTTGTTGGTGAGGAAGCTTTCCCACTTGTAGGTGTTCTTCTTGCCCGCGACCTGGGCGGGCGCGATCGACGACCCGGTCATCGCGGAGCCGGTGGCCGCCGAACCGGTCGAGCTGCCGCCCGAACCGGCGTCGATGCCGAAGAAGTTGCTCGGGGCGTTCCAGTCGGCGTAGAAGCTGGACTGGCCGCCGACCGGCATGACGACATTGATGTTGGCCGCGGTCAGCGCGCGGGCCACATTGGTGTCGATCTCCCAGCCGCTGAGGTCGTCGCGGGCGCGCATACCGTCGAGCGCGTACACCACGCGGCCGGTGTTGCCGTCGGCCGCGCGGAAGATCCGCGACTTGATCGGCCCCATCTCGGAATCGACCCAGAAGTCGAATCCACTGGGGTCGAACGCCGCCGACGCGGTGCCGGTGGTACCGGCCACCGACGCCCCCAGCGGCAGCACCACAGCCAGCGACACCAGCACCGACTTCTTGAGCCAGCCGGCTCCCCTGGCTCTCAGACGTCCGCCACGCATTCTGTTTTGGGCCTTTCCTCGTGCGGTTCGCGCGGAACCACGGTTGCAAATGCCGCCGACTGTCATCCGGCACACCAGTGCGCCGACGGTGGAGTTCTCGTTGACCATATCGCTACATCGATAGCCTGGCGTTACCGAAAAGTGATTTAGCGGCGAATACCACTCGTTTTGCCTGGCCAGCCGCAGGAGAGACTAGCCTCAGCGCGGCGGCTGCGGATGCGGATCGACCAATCCGCATCGCTGGATCTCGTACTTGGGCACCCGATCGATCCGGTACTTCGCGAAGCTCAGCGCGTGGCGCAGATTGTGCTTGAACCGGTCGAAGGTCAGCGGTTCGCGGGTGGAGATCAGCAGCGCCTGGGTCTGCGGGCAGCTCATCGCCGCGCGGGCCTGGGTGACCCACTTCTCGTCCATGTACCAGGGCATCCACGGATGGATGTCGACCATGCCCGAATCGACCACCACCCAGTCCGGGTAGAGGCTCTTGTCGTGGCCGATGCGCCCGTCGGCGAGCCGGTCCGAATGCGCGGCCAGCGGGTAGGCCAGGCCCATCGGATCGATCACGCGCACGTCCAGCGGGACGTTCATGCTGGTCATGCCCAGGTTCAGGAAGTAGACCGTGTGCCCGGCACCGCCCTCGGGGATCGGCTGCGGCGGCGGGTCCAGGTACCAGAAGGTGAACGAGGGCGAGTTGAGCAGCAGGCCGCCGTTGGGGTTGGCCGCGATATCGGTGACCATCGCGCGCATGCGCGCGTAGTCCAGGTAGTCCTCGGCCAGGATCGGATGGTCGTGGCCGGTGTTGAGCACGTAGTAGACGCGCTCGTCGACGATGCCCGAGGAACTGATCTTGGTGCCGGTCTTGATGGCGGTGGTGTTGGCCGCGAACAGCGACCAGCCCACCGCGCCGAGCAGCGCGATCAGCAGCGCCACGAACGACCAGTCCTTGCGCGAGCCGTTGCGCGGCAGCCGCAGCGGCACCACGGCCACCGGCAGCAGCAGCAGGAACAGCTGGGTGAGCAGCATCCGGCCGTGCATGAAGTCACCGCCGACGCGCACCGCGTAGACGGTCAGCAGCAGACCGCTGCTCAGCACCATCACCACGACCGCACTCGGCGAGCGCAGCCACGCGCGCACGCCGCGCACCGAGAGCTTCGGCAGCGCGAACCCGCGCGCGATTCCGGCCACGATGCCCGCGACGAGCAGCACCAGCAGCGGAATCCACAGGTAGTACGGCCCGACCAGGTCCCACAGGTAGGTCAGGCCCTGGCCCCACTTGGCACCGCCGGCGTCCTTGGCGACTGCGGTGTTCGGGTAGGGCAGGCCGTAGTAGCCCATCCGCCAGATCTGATACGCCACCGGCACGATCCCGGCGACGAACACGATCAGTGCGCGCAGCGCGGTCGGGCCGAACCGGAACTCCGGCATCGGGGCCAGGAAGATCATGCCCAGCGCGAGCACGCCGATCAGCGTGGCCTCCGGCCGCACCAGCGGCGCGAGCCCGGCCAGGAAGACCAGCCCGAGCAGGCTCGGCACCCGCACCACCGCGGCCTGGCTCCACCGGATCATCAGCCACCACAGCAGCCCGACCCAGCAGATCACCAGCCCGCTCTCCAGCCCGGAGGTGGCGTAGTCGCGCGCGGGCGGCAGCGCGATGTAGACGAGCACGCCCGCGGGCAGCAGCAGCTGGGTGGAGGTGCCACCCCACAGCCGCGCGGTACCGAGCATGGCGAACACGATGGCCAGCAGCGAGACCGTCAGCGCGACGCCGAGCACCACGTACTCGAGGCGCGCCTGGGTCAGCCAGCTGAAGAACCAGACCACGTAGGTCCAGGCGGTGCTGGTGTTGGTCTCGACCCGCTCGTCCATATTGAACACCGGGCCGTTGCCCGCGAGCAGGTTGCGCACGGTGCGCAGGACGATCAGGCCGTCATCGGCGATCCAGCGCCGGTTCCAGGCCCCGACCGCGAAGATCACCGTGGTCAGCACGATCCCACCGACGAAGGTGGCGCGGGACAGGACTGTGAAACGCGCGGCCGGACGCGCCGACTCGTCGTCGCGTAGCCGCTCGTATTCGGTTGATTCCCGCTCCGCTACCACGATCTCGTCAGGTGAGATAGACAGCGACACCTACCGCTCCGATCCAGGCAATAGCGAGGAACTGCAGGATGCGGTCCCCCAGCGCGATCTCTTCGGGTTCACCGGCCTCGCCACCGTCGACGTCGACCGCGTAACGCAGGATTGCGATGGTAAACGGGATCATGGAGATCGAGTACCACTGGGTGTCGCGCAGCTCGTCCTGCTGGAACGCCCAGAGGCCGTAGAAGATCACCACGGCGGTGGCGGCCAGCGTCCAGATGAAGCGCAGGTAGGTGGGCGTGTAGTACTGCAGCGACTTGCGGATCTTGGCGCCGGTCTCCAGCGCGATCTGCAGTTCGGCGTAGCGCTTGCCCGCCGCCATGAACAGCGAACCGAACGCCATGATCAGCAGGAACCACTGCGACAGCGCGATATCGGCGGCAGCGCCACCGGCGACCGCGCGCAGCAGGAAGCCCGAGGACACGATGCAGATGTCGAGCACGGCCTGGTGCTTGAGGCCGAGGCAGTAGGCCAGCTGGATGCCGATGTAGATCGCCATCACCACGGCCAGATGCCAGGACGCCAGGAACGAACCGGCGATCGAACCGACCAGCAGCACCGCCGCCAGCGCGTAAGCCAGGTTGACAGGAACGACGCCCGCCGCGATCGGCCGGAACCGCTTGGTCGGGTGCGCCCGGTCGGCCTCGACGTCGAGGGAGTCGTTGACCAGGTAGATGCCCGAGGCCGCCATGCAGAACACCACGAACGCGATCGCGACGTGCACCAGCACGCCACCATCGCTGATCGCCTCGGGTCCCACGGCCAGCGGCGCGGCGAGCACGAGCACGTTCTTGACCCACTGACGTGGGCGGATGGCCTTGATGACGCCGCCGACCAGGGTCTTCGGCGGGCCCTTCACGACAGCCTCGTCCAGGACGGCGGCGGACGGTTCTTCGCTCATCTCAGCCAAGGTTCTTTCAGTTGCGGTCAAGGTCGGAGTCTCTTTTCGGCGGCTAGCACGGCGGCTGCCGACGCGGCCCCCAAGGCGGAACCGGCGAGCACGTCGGAAGGGTAATGCACGCCGAGCACGACCCGGGACAGCAGCATCGGCGGCACGAGCACCGCAGGCAAGGGTAGCCCGGTCAGCCTGCCGAGCAACACAGCCGCCGCCGTTGTCGAGGTCGCGTGCGAGGACGGGAAGCTCAATTTGCTCGGCGTCGACACGTTGACCTGCACCGCGGGACTGTCCGGACGCGGGCGCCGGACGATCCGCTTGATCACGATCGACGCGGCGTGCGCGCCGACCGCGCCGACCGCGACACCGGCCCACTGCCGACGGCGCGGCTTGTCGACCAGCCACCCCGCCGCGGCGATACCGACCCAGCCCAGCGCGTGCTCACCGAAGTGCGACATGCCGCGCGCGGCCGAGACGACGGCCGGGCTGGTGCCGATGGTGTTCTGCACGGTGTTGATGATGCCGACCTCGAGCGGCACCTCGATGTACTCGTCGTCGCCGCACGCGCAGGCGCACTCGCCGCCGCAGCCTTCCTCGATCAGCTCGAGCTCGGGCGTTTCGGGGTTGATCGCGTTCACTTCTCGGTTCCTGTCTGGAAGATCTTCTCCCACGCGGCCGTGCTGGTGAGTTCGGCGTGCGCGGCCCGGTAGCGCTGCTGCATCTCCGGGAAACGGGCGGTGAGCTCCTTGCGCAGGCGCAGGGCTTCCTTGAGCAGTTCGGCGGCCTTGCGCGGGTCGCGCTTGCGGTAGACCACGCCGCGGCCGTCGGCGGTGGTCACGGTGACGCCGTCGACCTGCGAGAGCAGGAACCAGCGCGCGTCCAGCGTCGGCACGTTGAGCTGCGGGGTCGCGTGCGCGGCCGGGTCGGCCTTGCGGAAGTTGTGCACCACGCCCTTGGCCAGGCGCGCGACCTTGGCGATCGGGTTGCCCGGCTCGCCGGTCGCGCCGACACCGTGCCGGTTGGCCAGCGGCAGCTCGGTCGAGGACGGCAGCACCACCGCGTCCGGGTACTCCTTGCGCATCGCGTGGATCTTGCCCAGCGCGCTCGGCAGCAGGTCGAACAGGCCCTCCGGCCCGGCCAGGAAGTCGCGGATCGCCTCGTTCTGGATGGCGACCGTGGAGTACTCCAGGCACAGCAGGTGCTTGAGGGTGGCCTTGACGGTGTTCACGATCATCGGCTTGCCGTCACCGGGCAGGTGCAGCGAGGCCACGACCAGGCGGTTGCGCAGGTGGAAGTATGCCTGCCAGTCGATCGCGTCGTCCTTGTCCGACCAGGCCATGTGCCACACCGCCGCGCCCGGCAGGGTGATGGTCGGGTACCCGGCCTCGCGGGCGCGCAGGCCGTATTCGACGTCGTCCCACTTGAGGAACAGCGGCAGCGGCTGACCGATCTGCTCGGCCACCTGGCGCGGGATCACACACGTCCACCAGCCGTTGAAGTCGACGTCGATGCGCCGGTGCAGCAGCTTGGAGTTGTCGCGGTCCTTGAGCGGGTACTTCGAGAAGTCGTGGTCGTACTCGACGTTGGGCGCCGAGGACCACATGAAGATCCCGCGGTCGACGACCTCGCCCATGCTGTGCAGGTGCGAGCGCTCCTGCAGGTTCAGCATCTGCCCGCCGACCAGCAGCGGCGACTTGGCGAAGCGGGAGAACGCGAGTGCGCGCAGGATCGAGTCGGGCTCGATCTCGATGTCGTCGTCCATGTAGACGATGAACTCGGCGTCGGTCTTCAACGCCTCGTACATGACCCGGCTGTAGCCGCCGGACCCGCCGAGGTTGGGCTGGTCGTGGATGCTCAGCCGGTCACCCAGGGCCGCGGCGGCCTCGGTGAAGCCGGGCTCGTCGACGACCTTGCGGTTGCCCTGATCGGCCACGATCACACCGGCGATATTGTCGAGCACCAGCGGGTCCGAACCCAGCGCGGCCAGCGTCTTCACCAGGTCGGTGGGCCGGTTGAAGGTGGGCATGCCGACCGCGATGGTGCCGGTGCCCGGCGCCTCCTGCGCGGCGTAGTAGCCACCGGCCAGCAGCGTCACGGCGGTGTCGGTGGTGATGTCGAACCAGATCCAGCCGCCGTCCTCGAACGGGCCCAGATCGGTCTCGAACTCCACGAACACCGAATCCGCGCCCTGCTCGACGGCGAATTCCTTGCCCTGCACGTGGATTCGCGAACCGTCGGCCTTGGAGCGGTAGACGTCGACGCGCCCGTGCCCGTCCAGTTCCAGCCGCAGCACCACCGAGTTCAGCACACTCCAGCGACGCCAGTAGCTCGCGGGCAGCGCGTTGAAGTAGGTGCAGAACGACACCTCCGACTCCGCGCCGATCGAGAGCGCGGTCCGGCTCGTAGCGTGTGCGCGACGCGCGTTGGTGGTGGATTCCTCCAGGTAGAGGGTCCGCACGTCCAGCGGTTCACCGGGCCGCGGCAGGATGATCCGCTGCAACAGCGCCTTGGCGCGCGTCTCGGCGGGCCGCGCCGCCTGGCTCCGGCCGTTCTCACTCGCGGTCTTTCGGCGCGGGCGCGCACTCGGTGCGGCGGCGGGGGTTTCCTGCCCGCTCGCGCGCGTCGACTTGCGTCGGGTACGGGTGCTCGCCGACGCGGTTTCGGCCTGCCCGTTCAGCTCCGGTTCCTGCTGAGGTGCGGTCGGGGCCGCCTCCTGACCCTGCCCGCTCACGCCTGGTCCACCAGGGTCGCGCCGGACTCCAGGTGCGGCCGCAGCACGTTCTCGAACATGCTCAGCGCCGAACCGATCGCCATGTGCATGTCCAGGTACTGGTAGGTGCCGAGACGACCGCCGAAGAGCACCTTGTGCTCGGCGGTCTCCTGCTTGGCGAGCTCGCGGTAGGCCAGCAGCTTGGTGCGGTCCTCGGGGGTGTTGATCGGGTAGTACGGCTCGTCGCCGGTCTTGGCGAAGCGGGAGTACTCGCGCATGATGACCGTCTTGTCGGCCGGGTAGTCGCGCTCGGGGTGGAAGTGGCGCGGCTCGATGATGCGGGTGTAGGGCGCGTCGGCGTCGTTGTAGTTCATCACCGAGGTGCCCTGGAAGTCACCGGTCTCGAGCACTTCGGTCTCGAAATCGATGGTGCGCCAGCCCAGTTCGCCTTCGGCGTAGTCGAAGTAATGGTCCAGCGGGCCGGTGTAGACGACCGGCGCGTCCGGGCTGGCGGCGCGGATCTCGTCACGCACGTCGAACCAGTCGGTGTTCACGCGCACCTCGATGAGCTCGGAGGCGGCCATGTTCTCCAGCCACTTCGTGTACCCGTGCTTGGGCAGGCCCTCGTAGGTGTCGTTGAAGTAGCGGTTGTCGAAGGTGTAGCGCACCGGCAGGCGGGTGATGTTGCCCGCGGGCAGTTCCTTGGGGTCGGTCTGCCACTGCTTGGCGGTGTAGTCGCGCACGAACGCCTCGTAGAGCGGGCGCCCGATCAGCGAGATCGCCTTCTCCTCGAGGTTCTGCGCGTCGGCGGTCTGCACCTCGGCGGCCTGCTCGGCGATCAGCGCCTTGGCCTCGTCCGGGGTGAAGTAGCGGCCGAAGAACTGGGAGATCAGGCCCAGCCCCATCGGGAACTGGTAGGCCTGCCCCTTGTGCAGCGCGAACACCCGGTGCTGATAGTTCGTGAACTCGGTGAACTGGGTGACGTAATCCCACACCTTCTTGTTCGAGGTGTGGAACAGGTGCGCACCGTACTTGTGGATCTCGATACCGGTCTCGGGCTCCGGTTCGGAGTAGGCGTTACCGCCCAGGTGGTAGCGGCGGTCGAGCACCAGCACCCGCTTACCCAGCAGGTTCGCGGCACGCTCGGCGACGGTCAGTCCGAAGAAACCGGACCCGACCACGATCAGGTCGTACTGGTTGGCCGGGGAGGAAGAAGGCGATGCGGCGGTCACGGGAGCCCAGCGTATCGGAAGACCGAACTTTGTCCCGGCGGAGTCACCGACCTCCCCACGACCTGGACCGACGCCACCGCCTCAGCGGTAGGGCTGGGGCGGGGGCAGCGGGGCGTACCCGGCCGGTTGCCCACCGAACCCGGACGGCCCCAACCCAGACTTGCGAACTATACGGCCGTAACGACGGTCAGTAGTACGGGTACGGGGGCTGGGTGTGCCGGCCTTCGCGGATCCAGCGGCCGGTGGAGCCCGCGGCGGCGAGGCAGAGGATGAGCAGGGCGAGGCCGCCGCCGATGACGGAGCCGACGAGGGCGGGGCCGGGGTCGGCGCCGCTGTCGAGGGTGATCAAAGTGGAGATGCCGACGCCGGCCAGGGCCAGGGTGGACAGGATGATCAGGATCACCCGGCCCGCGGCTTTGCGGCGGAACAGCAGGATCGAGCCGAGGAACCACAGCAGGCAGGCGCCGCCGCCGAGGATGAGCGGGACCGCCATCGCGTCCGAGGCGGCGCCGTCGATCTCGGACATGGCCGCCATGGTCACCAGCAACCCCACCCCGCCGAACATCGACAGCACCAGGGCCAGCAGGGCCGCGGTGATCGCGGTGCCGCCGCCGGCGCGCGGCTGCCCGTAACCGGGCATGGCACCATACGGCGCGGCACCGTAAGCCGGTGCGCCGTAACCGTATTGGGGACCGGGCGCCATATAGGGCTGAGCGCCGTAGCCCGGTTGCGGTTGCGCGTAACCCTGTCCCGCGTACGGGTCGTAGCCCTGCTGCGGGCCGTACGGATACCCCATGGTGTCCCCCTCCTCGAAAGTCCGACCTGGGCGAAACTATACGGTCGGTTCGACCGACGGGTGCGGGCGAGCGAGCGTGTAGTCCGCCGTCCACGGCAGCAATGCGGGCAGCCCGGCGAGCACACCGAGCGCGACCGCCGACGCCGACGCGGCCCAGCTGTGGTTCACGATCGCCGTCACCGCTCCGGGTACCCCGCCGAAGCCGAGCGCAATCGAGGAAAGCAGCGGCTCGGGCGCGAACCAGTGGATGCCGTATTCGGCGTCGTAGTCCACCAGCGTGGCCAGCAGCGCCAGCACACCCAGCGCGAGCTGGGTTCCGGCGGCCACGATCACCAGCCAGCGGCCGGTTTCCTCGCGCCGGGCCAGCAGCAGCCCGCCGTATCCGAAGACGAAGGCCGCCGCGAGCGCGCCGAGCAGGGTGAACAGGGCCAGCGAGTCGTCGAGCAGTTCGGCGTCGCGCACGAACGCGCGCGCCAGCACCGCCGCGCCGATCAGATTGGCGATGGCAGCCAGCGCCGCGAGGCTCACCGCGACGGTCGCCGCGACCTCACCGGTTCTCGTGTTCGTCTCCCGCACGATCAAGACCGTATCCCGTGCCGCGTCACCGCGTGACGGTCCATCGCCGCGTCGGCTCGATCAGGCTGAGCACCAGGATCACCACGTTCAGCCCGAGCCACCAGTCCAGCACCCCCAGCCGCCACCCGTGCCCCGCCCCGTTGAGCACCACGACCAGCAAGGTCGCCGCGCTCATCGCCCCCGACACCCCGATCAGCATCCGCCGCCCGAGCATCCGCCGCCGCAGCAACAGCACCGCCCCCAGCAGGTACACCGCCCCGAGCCCGCCCACGATCCCCGCCCCCGTGTAGTCGAGTTCGATCGACCGCCCGAGCACCAGCAGCACCACCGCCGCCCCCGCGACGACCAGCCCGGCCACCCCGACCAGCACCCCCAGCCACCCGCCCACCAGCGCCGTCACCGCCCGCCGCGACCGCCCGTCCGCCTGCTGCTCCACACCTGCCCCCGTACTCGAACACCGCCGCCGTCAGTTATACGGCGCGACCGCCGATCGAGCACGATTCGGACCATTCGGCGCATTCCGGCCGTCATCGATCCAGCGTTGCGTGCTCGGCAGGACGGCCATGATCAAGACCGCCAGCGAAACCAGCGCGGCCATCACCGCGATCGCGATCAGGCCATTGCCGCCGCTGGCTACCGCGATGCCGACCCAGGCGAAGAAGGCGAGCCCGGCGCCGATGATCACCATCGTCAGACCGGCGGCCTGCCTGCGCAGCAGCAGCGCCCCGCCGATCCCGAGCAGCACCATGCTCCCCCTTCGAATGCGGGCGGATACTCCCCGCTGGGTGAGCTTATCGCCGGTTCACTCGGACGACTTCCCCGCGACGTAGGCGCGGAAGGCTTCCAGGATGTAGTCGGCCGTGCCTTCGCCGTGGACATCGTAGTTCTTGCGGAAACGCGGGTCGGCTACGTACATCTCGCCGAGGCCGAGCAGGTATTCGTCGGTGACCGGGCGGCCCTGGGTGCCTGTGCCGAGCCAGGCGACGTGGCGGGTGACGATGGACTGGACGGTGTCGCTGTCGACGGGAAGGGCTGCGGCGGCGGCCTTTCCGAAGTCGGCGGCGATGTCGCGCTGGGTCTGCAGGAAGGACGCGCGGTCGGCTTCGGTCAGCGCGCTCCACCAGCGGTCGCCGCTGTCGTAGGCGTCCTTGCCCCAGCGCTCGATCACCTCGTCCTTGTACCGAGTGTGGTCGAAGCCGTCGAAAACCTCTGCGGCCATGAGGGGTTCACCTCTTTCTGTCTTGTGCAACGTGGTCGACACCGAGTCGATCTGCCGCGCGATCCGGTCCTGTTGCTGCCGAAGCAGTTCCAGGTGGGTGCGCAGCGCGTCGGCGGTGTCCTGTTCACCGGCGAGGACCTCGGCGATCACCGGCAGGCCGAGGCCGAGTTCGCGCAGCAGCAGGATGCGCTGCAGGCGAACCAGGGAGTTCTGGTCGTAGTAGCGGTAGCCGTTGGCGCCGATCCGGCTCGGTTCCAGCAGGCCGAGCTGCCCGTAGTGGCGCAGCGTGCGGCTGGTGGTGCCCGCGGCTTTCGCGAGGTCCTGGATGGCCCATTCACCCGCCATGACCAGCTCCTTTCCCGTCGGTGAGACCAGTCTGCAAGTTGACGCTACGTCAAGGTCAACCCCGATTCTCAGAACCCGATCTCGACCTCCACCGCGTCGCGTTCGGTGACCATCCGCCGGTACCGGGCGCCGAGTTCGGCATTGCCGATGCGCGGCAGCACCAGGCCCTCGGGGATCAGCTCGGGATGGGCGTCGACCTCGCGCTGCGCGGCACTGTCCTGGATCAGCGCGCCGATCGCGAGCAACCCGACATACACCCCGGTGCCCTCGACCTCGGCGGCCAGCTGCCGCACGAACGCCCGCTGCGCGCCCAACGCCACGCCGACATTGGCCAGGTAGGGCTGCAGATGACGTTCGGAGGCGCCGGAGGAGTACAGCAGCGCGCCGCTGCCACGCTCGATCATCCCGGGCAGCAGTTCCCGGCTGAGCTGGATCGAGGAGTACACCTTGAGCGCCAGCGGCAGCTCCAGCGCGGCCCGGTCGACGGCACGGGTCGACTCGCTGCGCACCGACATGTGCGCCGCCGCCGCGTGTACAGCGACATCGATCGGCCCCAGCTTGTCCTGCACTCGCGCGACGACCTCGCTGAGCTGCGCGGGCTCGGTGATATCGGCCGTGAACGGCTCGGCCTCGATGCCCTCGGCGCGCAGGGCGGCCGCGCGCTCGGCCCCCGCCACCGCGTCCCGGCCGATCACCGCGACCCGATAACCGTCGCGCCCGAACTCCCGTGCTGTTCCGGCGCCGAGACCGGGTCCGTATCCGAAGATCGCGAGCGTGCTCATGACTACCTCACTAAGTTGAGTGTTGGTTCAAGTTATCCGCAAGGTAGCACTGAGTTGAACCTATGCTCAAGATAAATCGCGGCGCTGATTTGTAGGATCGGCGAATGCCCGAGGACAAGCCGTTGCGCAGCGACGCCCAGCGCAACCGCGACGCGCTGGTCACCGCCGCGCGCGAACTCTTCGACGAACGCGGCCTCGACGCCCCGCTCAAGGACATCGCCGCCCGCGCCGGCGTCGCCATCGGCACCCTCTACAACCGCTTCCCCACCCGCGACGATCTCATCGCCGCCGCCGTAGCCGACCGCGTCGAGGCGGGCACCCGCATCGCCGAACAGGCACTAGAGATCGCCGACCCCTGGGAATCGTTCACGGTGCTCGTCGAGGGCATCTGCGCACTGCAGGCCGGTGATCGTGTGCTCGGCGAACTCGCCCTGCGCCACCCGCCGAGCGAGGCGCTGGCCCGCGCCCGCGAACACGGCCACGCGCTGATGCGCCGGATCGTCACCCGTGCGCAGGAGGCGGGCGCCCTGCGCGCGGACTGGACCCTGGAGGACATCGCCTTCATCACCTGGTCGCACACCAGCGTGGTCGCCGCGACCGGACACGTCGCCCCCGACCTGTGGCGCCGCAATCTGGCCCTCATCCTGGACGGCCTGCGCGCGAAAGCCGCGCACCCCCTGCCGGTTCCGGCCCTCACCGAGGACCAGTTGATGCAGGCGATGCGCGGCTGACGACGTCTCAGCGCCCGGCGAGCGCCGGAACCTTCGGCGCGGCAGGCGGTTCGGGCCGAACGGTGTCCGATTCACGTGAAACAGTGCCGGGTGCAGCGGTTTTCGCCGGGATCTGGCCGAGCACCGTGCCCACCAGCGCGATCCCCAGCCCGAGGATCTGCACCGCGGTGAGCGCCTGCCCCAGCGCGATCCAGCCGATCACGGCGGCCGAGACCGGGCTGAGCAGCCCGAGGAAGGCCACCGAGGTCGCCGACACCCGCGAGATCCCGCGGAACCACAGCCAGTAGGCCAGCGCGGTGCCGATCACGCCGATGTAGAGGTAGCCACCGGCCGCCTGCGCGTCGATGGCGGGCGGGGCGCCCTCGACGAGCACCGCCAGCGGCAGGATGAACAGGCCACCGGCGGTGAGCTGCCAGCCGGTCATCGCCAGCGGGCCGACACCCTCGGGACGACCCCACCTCTGGGTCAGCACGGTGCCCGCCGCCATGGCGCCCGCGCCCGCCAGTCCGGCCAGCACGCCGAGCATGTCGAGTTCGGCATTGCCGCGCAGGACGACGAGCGCCACGCCGAACACGCCGATCAGCCCCGCGATCACCTTGCGGCGCGTCGGCACCTCGGCCAGCAGGACCGCCGCGAATCCGAGCGCGAACATCGGCGCCACCGCGGTGAGCACGCCCGCCACGCCGCCGGGCAGGCGATAGGCCGCCAGGAACAGCAGCGGGAAGAACACGCCGATATTGAGCGTGCCGAGGATCGCCACGCGACCGAGCCAGCGGCCGCGCGGGAGCACTCTGGTCAGCGCGAGCAGGACGAGGCCGGCGGGCAGGGCACGCAGCAGGGCGGTGAACAGCGGCCGGTCCGGCGGGAGGAATTCGGTGGTGACGGCATAGGTGGAGCCCCACACGATGGGGGTGAGGGCGGTGAGCGCGAGGGTGCTCGCGGTACCGGTGGAGCGGGGTGCGGTCGTCATGTTCACTCCTGATTGATAATCTCAACGTTGAAATATCTACTCGCCGAACTAGCTCAGCGTCAAGTAGATGAATGTTGAGATATTCAATGGAGAGGTAATTGCGATGCGGGACGCCATCGATCTGATCACCGCGCACTGGGATGTCGAACGGCCCGATGTGGATACCGCACCGATGGCCGTGATCGGCCGGATCACCCGGCTCTCGCGCATCCTCGATCAGGAACTCAAGCGCTTCTTCGCTGGTCACGGCCTGGAGTTCTGGGAGTTCGACGTGCTGGCCACGCTGCGCCGCTCCGGCGGCGACAAGGGGCTCACCGCGGGCGCCCTCAACCGCGCCGCCATGGTCACCTCGGGAGCGATCACCAATCGCATCGACCGCTTGGAGGCCAAGAACCTGGTCCGGCGCAACCCGTGTGCGGAGGACCGCCGGGCGGTCTACGTGCAGCTCACCGACGAAGGCCGCGCCCTCGTCGACCGTCTGCTGCCCCTGCACTTCGCCAACGAGGAACGCCTGCTGGCCGCGCTCGATCCCGAGGCGCGCGACCAGCTCGCCGGTCTGCTCCGCACGCTGTCAATCGGCCTGGACGACACGTCCCTCGACTGATCGCACCGGTCGATCCGACCGACCCTCGCCCGTCAGCGGCGCATACCGCGTCGAGGACCCGCACTGGAGGGGACTGCACTCAGAAGACACCTTCCGGCGCGCCGGTCTCCGGCACGACTTCGCCGGGGGCGCTGCCCTCCGGCGCGACCACCTCGGGGCCGCCATCGGCGGGCGGCACATCACCCGGTGCGGTCTCGGCAGGTGGCACGTCGCCCGGTGCGGTCTCGGCGGGCGCGACTCCACGCGGCGCCGACTGGTCGGGTTGCACCGCACCCGGCCCCGTCGCACCCGGCCCGAGCTCACCGGGCTCAGGCGTAGCCCCACCCTCGGGCGCCAACGCACCCGGCGAGTTCCCCGGCGACGCGCCGTTGGGCACAGCACCTTCCGGCATGGTCAGCCGTGGGCGCTGACCCGAACCCGACGACGGCAGCTGGTCACCCGCGTCCGGGACCAGGGCGAGCAGGGTCGAGAAGTCGACCACCTGGGCGCCGAGGGTGGGCGTCGCGATGATGACGCCGTTCGTGTACATCCGATACGTGCCCGCCCGTTGGGGCAGCAGCATTTCCGGGCCGATGGGTGCGCCGACGGCACTGTCTGGCCCGCCGATGCGCCGGTATGCGGTGTCGATGACACTCTCACCGGCCAGCGCCTCGACGGTCGGATCGGGCAGCGTCGGCGTCGACGGTGACGACGGCAGCGTCGGGTCGACCGGGGCCGGGGGGATCGGCGCGGTCTCGATGAGATCGTCGGGCGCCGGGCCCACTTCGAAGGTCTGGATGTCGGCGGGTCGGCCGCCGTCGGGGGCTGCCGAGTACTCCGAGCGGAGGATGAGTCCGTCGCGGAGCAGCACCGTGCCGGTGGTGGCGGCGACGGCCTCGGTGGTGCGCGCGTCCTCGAGGACCGTGCCGGGATAGACCTGGCAGTCGGTGGTGTCGCAGGTCTGCGCGTAGGCGTAGCGGTCCTCGGCGAGGGCGTAGGAGCGGGCGGCCACGGCCTGGGCGCGCAGCGCCTCGAAGGCGCCCTGATCGGCCCAGTTGGCCTGCATCTCCGCCGGTAGCAGGCCCGCGAGGTAGTCGTCGAGGTCGACCTGGTTCACCGTGCGGTACGCCCCGTCCTCGAGCGCCACGCCGAGCGCGCCGCGATAGCCGGTGCCGTTGCACAGCGTCAGGTGTTCCTCGGCGGGCCTGCCGACACCGGCGTGCACCGGGTAGACGAACGGGTCGTCGGTGGCGGCCTGCCAGAGCACTTCGCCGTCGCAGCCCGCGGTCACCACCACATTCGCGCCGCCGTCGGGCAGCGGGGTGAGGTGGGCGGCCTCGCCGGGGCCGATGGTGCGGCCGGCGACCTGCGCGCCCGCGGCGGCGTAGGTGTCGAGGGTGGCGTCGTCCTGGGCCTGCAGCCGGACGCCGATGGTGGTCTGCCCGATCTGTCCGAGTTCGGCGCCCGGGTAGTAGTGCGCGAGGATCTCCTCGGCCGTCCACCCCTCTTGCGCATTCTCGAACGCGCCGACCTGACTCATACCTCGCCCGTGACCAGCGCCGACAGTCGGCGTAACCTCCCCGGGCAGGATCTGCCACAGTCCCATCGCCCCGGCCAGCGCCAGCGCGGTCCCGCCGGCCAGCAGCGGGAGGGGCACGGTCCGCAGTACCGGCACGCTGCGGCGCCGGGTTCCACGGGTATTCCGGTTGATGAAGGTATCCGCTCTCATAGTGCGCTCCCACGGTTTCGGGGTTCGACCGGCGGAGCTCGCGTCGGCATGTCGTCGTCGCCGAGCGGGATCCGAGGGCTACATTCGAGCAATCACATAATCCTCAAGTTGAGGTTTAGATGTGTGACGTATGTTAACTAGTGTGGTGTGTGAGGCGATAGGAAGCAAGCATCACATGCCAGCGGAACACCAGGCGCCAGCCGCCACAGGCAAGGTTCGACCCTGATTGGAGTCGCACGTGCGATACCGAAAGCCGAAACGTTCCTATGTGCTCCCGGTAGTCACCACGCTCGCGGTCGCCGCACCGATCGGCGCGTTCGCACTGAGCGATTCGACCGACTACCGCAGTGCGAACGATGCCGAGGTCACCGCCGTCCCGGCCCAGCTCGCCGAGGTCGCGCTGACCTCCGCCCAGGACATCACCGTCCCGCTGCGCGAGCTGACCGGCCTCGACCTGCCCGATCTCCACCTCTCCGACCTGCAGATGCTCCCGCTGCCCACCTCGATCCCGGTCCCGCCGGGATTGCCGGTCCCGCCGGGCGTGGCGCTGCCGACCGAGATCCCGCTGCCGCCGATCCCGAGCAAGGCGCAGCCGACCCCCACCACGCAGGCGCCCGCCCCCGAGGCCGCACCCAATGCCCGTCCCCCGGTGCCGAGCACCGCGGTCCCGACGGCCCCGATAGCCCCGCCCCCGCCCGCCCCGGCCCCGGCCCCGGCACCCCCGGCAGCCGCACCCGAGGCCGCGCCCAACGCGCAGCCACCTGCCGCCGCGCAGGCCCCGGCGACGACCTCGACCTCGCAGAGCCCGGCCGCCGACGCACCGTCAGCACCCGGCGCACCGCAGTCAGAGCCCGGCGCGGGCGGCCCCGCGAGCAACCCCGTCTCCCAGCACCGCCCGTCCGGCATGAAGTTCATCGCCGACCCGGCGAACCTGGAACCCGGCACCACCCCCGACACCCCGGCCCTCTCGCCGGGTGCGGTCGGTCCGGAGCTGGTCGACGAGGTCGGCGCGCAGGTCAAGGAGATCACCCAGGACACCCCGTTCAGCATGGTCGCCGTCACCGCGCGCGACCTGGCGAACACCACCACCAAGCTGCGCGCCAGGCAGCAGGACGGGAACTGGGGCCCCTGGTACAACGCCGATCCGATCGACACCAGGGCCACCGATCAGACCCCCGCCGACGCCCCGACCGGCACCGAGCCGATCTACGTCGGCGAGACCACCGCGGTGCAGATGCTGGTGACCCGCAAGCCCACCGCGGGCCCGGACCACGACCCCGCGCACCTCACCGAGGCCGCGCTCAAGGCCGTGCTGATCAACCCGGGGCGCGCCGCCATCGACGCCGCGCTCAACGATGTCGCCGCCGCGCTGCCCAACGGTGGACCCAAGGTGATCACCCGCGCGCAGTGGGGTGCCGACGAGTCGATCCGCTGCCAGGAACCCACCTACGACGACGGTCTGGGCGGGCTGACCGTGCACCACACCGCGGGCCGCAACGACTACAGCCGCGCCGAGTCGGCGGGCATCGTCCGCGCGATCTACGCCTACCACGCCGAAACCCTCGGCTGGTGCGACATCGGCTACAACGCCCTGGTCGACCAGTACGGCCAGATCTTCGAGGGCCGCTACGGTGGCCTGGATCGCGACGTGCAGGGCGCGCACGCGGGCGGCTTCAACGAGAACACCGCCGGTGTCGCGCTGATGGGCAACTACGAGAGCGAGTCGCCGAGCAACGAGTCGATCACCGCGATCGGCCGGTTCATCGGCTGGCGGGCCAAGCTGGCCGGGCTCAACCCCAAGGGCTACACCACCATGTACTCCGAGGGCACCGAGTTCACCCCGTATGCCCTGGGTGAGGAGGTCGATCTGCCGGTGGTGTTCGCGCACCGCGATGTCGGCAACACCGACTGCCCCGGCGACGCGGCCTACGCGCTGATGGATCGCATCCGCGCGATCGCGGCGGGCAACACCACCTACAGCTCGCCCGCGACGCCGTATCGCCCGCCGAGCCAGGAGGCCCGCGCCCCCGAGCCCGACCAGCAGGTGCAGGCCGCCCCGCAGGGCAATATGGCCGAACTCGGCAGGCTGGTCGACAAGCTGCTCGGCCTGTCCTCGACCAACGCGATCGCCCAGCACTGGGTGTCCAGGGGCGGTGTGAACGGTCCGCTGGGCGCACCGACCTCGGATCTGCTCGCGGGTTCGCAGGGCAGGCAGTACGCGAAGTTCGCCAACGGTTTCGTCTACTCCGGCGAGAACGGCCAGGTCTTCGAGGTGGTCGGCGCGATCCTGGACCGCTACCTGAGCCTGGGCGCCGACTCCGGCGTGCTCGGCCTGCCGACCGGCAGTTCCTACCTGGTCCCCGATGGTCTGCGCACCGATTTCCAGAACGGTTCGCTGGTGCTCAACGAGCTCACCGGCATCGTCACCACCTTCTGGAAGACCTACGACGAGACCTACAAGTCCGAGATGAACGGCGCCAAGCCGCAACCGCCCGCCTCGGTGGTCCCGCCGACGACGACCTCCCCGGTCGCGCCTGCCCCCGCCGAACCGCAGCCGAACACCGACCCGGCCGCCCCGCAGGTCCCGGCCGAGCCGCAGGCGAGCACCGGCGAACCCGAACCGGCACCGGAACAACCCCCGGTAGCCCCGGAACCCGCCACGACCGGCTGACACCCGGCCACGGCGAAGAACGGCCGGTGCCTCTCGCGAGCGAGGGCACCGGCCGTTACGCGTTCAGGACCACCAGCGTTCGAGCACCATCGCGACACCGTGGTCGACATTGCTGCCGGTGACCTCGTCGGCGGCGGCCCGCGCCTCGGGGTGCGCGTTGCCCATGGCGACGCCGTGCCCGGCCATGGTCAGCATCGGCACGTCGTTGGGCATGTCCCCGAAGGCGACGATGCCGTGCTCGTCCACCCCGATCCGCCGCGCGACCTCGGCCAGCCCGGACGCCTTGGTCACCCCGGGCACCGAGAGTTCGATCAGCCCGTGCTCGGTGGAGTAGGTGATCTCGGCGCGGTCGCCGACCAGCGGCGCGAGGGCGGCGCGCATGTCCGAGGACCGCGCCGAGCTGAGCCGGACCAGCATCTTGATGGCGGGCGTGTCGATCACCTCGGCGTGCGAGACCACCGTGTCGTCGGGGTTGAGCCAAGCGTGCTCGTAGGTCGGGGAGCTGACGAACTGCGGGGTCACCGCGTCGTGCGCGCTGGCCCCGACCCGCTCGGTGGCCAGCCCGCACCCGGGTAGCGCGCGTTCGGCGAGGTCGGCCAGCCAGGCCAGGGTCGCCACGTCGAGGGTGTGCGAGGAGAGCACGCGGTCGGTGGCGCTGTCGTAGATGACGGCCCCGTTGCCGCAGACCGCGAGCGGGGCGTACCCGAGTTCGGCGACCACCGGATCGATCCAGCGCGGCGGCCTGCCGGTGGCCAGCACGAAGGTGGTGCCGTCGGAAACGAGCGCGCCGACGGCGGCTTTCGTGCGCGGCGAGACCTTGTCGGCGGCATCGATCAGGGTGCCGTCGACGTCGGTGGCCACCAGCTTCGGTTTCGGGTGCAGGGGCGTCATCCGTTCCATCCTGCCGCACGTCGCCACGCGGCGATTGCGTAGTTGTCCTTATGATCATGGCCTGAATACCCGATCCAGAGGGGACTGATGACCGGCTTCCTGTTGCGGCGCGCGCTGAACTACGTCGTGCTCCTGTTGCTGGCCTCGTTCCTGACGTTCAGCCTCGCGTCACTCACCTTCAACCCGCTCGACAGCCTCGAGCAGCGCAATCCGCGGCCGCCGCAGTCGGTGATCGACGCCAAGGCCGAGCAGCTGCATCTGGACGAGCCGATCCCCCAGCGCTATCTCACCTGGCTCGGCGGCGTGGTGCAAGGGGATTTCGGGACCACGCTGGCCGGGCAGCCGGTGAGCGAGGAGCTGGGCAGGCGGGTCGCGGTGAGTCTGCGGCTGCTGATCCTGGGTTCGGTGATCGGCACCGTGCTCGGGGTGCTGATCGGCGCGGCGGGCGCCATCCGGCAATACAAGTTCAGCGATTATTTCTCGACGGTGCTCTCCCTGCTGATCATCTCCACCCCGGTCTTCCTGCTCGCGACACTGCTGAAATACGGTGCGCTGCAGTTCAACACGGCCACCGGAACCCAGTTCTTCCTCTACACCGGCGAGACCTCGGCCACCCAGATCAACGGCCTGTGGAACCAATTCGTCGACCGCGCACAGCATCTCGTGCTGCCGACGCTGGCGCTGGCCCTCTACGGCATGGCCGGATACAGCCGCTACCAGCGCAACGCCATGCTCGACGTGCTGCAGAGCGATTTCATCCGCACCGCCCGCGCCAAGGGTCTGACCCGCAATCGCGCGCTGTACAAACACGGCCTGCGCACCGCGCTCATCCCGATGGCCACCCTGTTCGCCTACAGCCTGGGCGGGCTGATCACCGGCGCCACCTTCGTGGAGAAGATCTTCGGCTGGCACGGCGTCGGCGAATGGCTGGTCGACTCGATCAACGCCCAGGACCTCTACGTGGTGGTCACGGTGACGGCCTTCGCGGGCCTGGTGGTGCTGGTCTCGGGCCTGCTCTCCGATATCGTCCTCGCTCTGCTCGACCCCAGGGTGCGTGTGTCGTGACCGAAACCGAACTGATCGCTGTCGGCGCGCCGGAGAATGCCGCGGCGGGGCGCCGCAAACTCGTCTGGCGCCGGTTCCTGCGCAACAAGCCCGCCGTGGCGGGCGCGGTGATCCTGGTGGTGTTGTTCGTGGCCAGCTTCGCGCTGCCGCCGCTGCTGCCGTGGGACTACCAGCAGATGGACTACACCGCGCTGCTGAAACCACCCAGCCTCGAACATCCCTTCGGCACCACCCAGATCGGCCAGGACGTGCTGGCCCAGACCCTGCGCGGGCTGCAGAAATCGCTGATCATCGGCTTCTGCGTGGCGCTGTTCTCCAGCGTCATCGCCGCCACGGCCGGTGCGGTGGCGGGCCTGCTCGGCGGCTGGACCGACCGGGCCATCATGTGGTTCGTCGACCTGCTGCTGGTGGTGCCCAGCTTCATCATCATCGCGCTGTTCGCCCCGCGCACCAAGGGTTCCGGCTCGATCCTGATCCTGATCGTGCTGCTGAGCGTGTTCGGCTGGATGATCGCCGCGCGCATCGTGCGCGGTCTCACGCTGAGCCTGCGCGACCGCGAATTCGTCCGCGCCGCACGGTATATGGGCGCGCCGACGCACACGATCATCCTCAGCCACATCGTCCCCAACATCGCCTCGATCCTGATCATCGACACCACCCTCGCCGTCGGCGCGGCGATCGGCGCCGAAACCGGCCTGAGCTTCCTCGGTTTCGGTGTGCAGCCGCCGGATGTGTCGCTGGGTTCGCTGATCGCAGCGGGCACCAAGTCGGCGATCACCTACCCGTGGCTGTTCCTGTTCGCCGGTGGTCTGCTGATCACGATCGTGCTGTGCGCCAACCTCGTCGGCGACGGTCTGCGTGACGCGTTCGATCCCGGCGCCCGGGGCGCGCGCAAGTGGCGCAAGGACAAGGACGAGCGCAAGGACCAGGCCAGGGTCGAGCTGAAGAAAGCCGAGAAGCGATGAGTACGTCGACCGCGCCCCTGCTCGAGGTGACCGATCTGCGGGTGTCCTTCCCCGGTGAGGAAGGCCGCGTGGAGGCCGTGCGCGGGGTGAACTACACCGTCGCCGACGGTGAGGTCCTCGCGATCGTGGGCGAGTCCGGCTCGGGCAAATCGGTGTCGTCGCTGGCGGTGATCGGGCTGCTGCCCGAGCAGGCCCGCGTCCAGGGGTCGATCCGGTTGCGCGGGCGCGAGCTGCTCGGCCTGGGCGACAAGCAGATGTCGAAGCTGCGCGGGTCCGCGATCAGCATGGTCTTCCAGGACCCGCTCTCCGCGCTCACCCCGGTCTACCGGGTGGGCGATCAGGTGGCCGAGGCGCTGCTCGCGCACGGCGAGATGACCCGCAAACAGGCTGGTGAGCGCGCGATCGAGCTGCTCGACCTGGTCGGCATCCCCGATGCGCGGCTGCGCGCGCGCTCCTTCCCGCACGAGTTCTCCGGCGGCATGCGCCAGCGCGTGGTGATCGCCATGGCCATCGCCAACGATCCGGCGCTGATCATCTGCGACGAGCCGACCACCGCGCTCGACGTCACCGTGCAGGCCCAGATCCTGGCGCTGCTGCGCAAGGCGCGTGACATCACCGGCGCCGGGGTCATCATGATCACCCACGACATGGGCATCGCGGCCACCGTTGCCGACCGGGTGGCGGTGATGTACGCGGGCAAGGTGGTGGAGACCGCCCCGGTCGACGAGCTGTTCCGCGCGCCGAGGATGCCCTACACCGTGGGCCTGCTCGGCTCGATCCCGCGCATGGACGGCCCGCCGCGCACCCCGCTCATCCCCATCCTCGGTACCCCGCCCGCCATGCACGCGCTGCCGCCCGGCTGCTCGTTCGCGCCGCGCTGCCCGATCTGCGTCGACGACTGCGTCGCCGCCGAACCGCCGCTGGAGAAGGTGGCCCCCGGCCACGCGGTCGCCTGCATCCGCACCGCCGAGGTGGGCACCACCGAGCTGTTCGCGGCCTACCGCAAGGAGATCCCCGCACCGGCCGCACCCGACCGCACCGAGACCGAGGTGGTGCTGCGGGTCACCGATCTGGTGAAGACCTTCCCGCTCACCTCCGGGGTGCTGCTGCGCCGCCGCACCGGCGAGGTCCGCGCCGTGGACGGCATCAGTTTCGAGGTGCGCGCGGGCCGCACGCTGGCGCTGGTCGGCGAGTCCGGTTCCGGCAAGTCGACCACGTTGTCGCAGATCATGGACCTGGCGGCGCCGCAGTCGGGCAGCATCGAGGTGCTCGGCAACGAGGTCGCCACACTCACCAAGGCACGCGTGCGCGAGATCCGGCGCAAGATGCAGATCGTCTTCCAGGACCCCAGCTCCTCGCTCGACCCGCGCCTGCCGATCTTCGACGTGCTGGCCGAGCCGCTGCGCATCGACGGTCGCTCGCGCGCGGAGGTCGACCAGCGGGTGCCGGAACTGCTGCGCCAGGTCGGGCTGCGTCCCGAACACGCCGACCGCTACCCCTCCGATTTCTCCGGCGGCCAGAAACAGCGCATCAGCATCGCCCGCGCGCTCGCACTGGACCCGCAGTTGCTCGTGCTCGACGAACCGGTCTCCTCGCTGGACGTCTCCATCCAGGCCGGTGTGCTGAATCTGCTGCGTGACCTGCAGGCCGAGCGCGGGCTGTCCTACCTGTTCGTCTCCCACGACCTGTCGGTGGTGCGCAATCTGGCCCACGACATCGCGGTGATGCTGCGCGGCAAAATCGTCGAATCCGGCCCGGCCGAGGAGATCTTCGCGAATCCTCGGCACGAGTACACCCGCTCGCTGATCGCGGCCGTACCGGAACCCGTGGTCAGCACCTGAGCCAGCCACGCCGATCTCCCCAGGAGGCGCCATGAGAACCCGTCGCATGCACGCAGGACGCGGCGCACGGTTGCGCTGTGCCGCCGTGGTGGTGGCCGCGGGCATGATCGTGGCGGCCTGCGGGGGCGCCGACGAGTCCGCCGAGGGGCTCACCGCCACGATCGGCACCACCAGTGACGTCAACCCGCGCGGGGTGGCGGAACTGCGCGAGGGCGGCAACCTGCGCCTGGCCACCACCTCCTATCCGGCCAACTGGAACACGCTGTCCAACGACGGCAACGAGGCCGAGATCGCCGACATCCTGCGCCCGCTCATGCCCCGCTCCTACGACATCGACGCCGCGGGCAAGCTCAGCGTGAACACCGACTACTTCACCGATATCGAGCTCACCAGCACCGACCCCATGCGGGTGACCTACACGATCAACCCGAAGGCGGTCTGGTCCGACGGCTCGCCGATCAGCTGGGAAGACATCGCCTCCCAGGCCAACGCCATGAGCGGGCGCGACAAGCGCTACCTGATCGCCATCACCAACGGCTTCGAGTTCGTCGACAAGGTCGAGCGCGGGGTCGACGACCGCCAGGCGATCCTCACCTTCACCACCCCGTTCGCCGACTGGCGCGGCCAGTTCGCGGGCAACAGCATGCTGTACCCCAAGTCGGTCACCGGCACGCCCGAGGCGTTCAACACCAGCCTCGTCGACGCCATCCAGGTCACCGCCGGCCCGTTCGCCGTCACCGCGACCGACCGCGCGCAGGGCCGGATCACCCTGGGCCGCAACCCCTCCTGGTGGGGCGCCACACCGAAGCTCGACACCATCACCTACAGCGTGCTCGACCGCTCCGCCTGGGTGCAGGCCCTGCAGAACAACGAACTCGACCTGGCCCTGCTGTCCACCATCGACGACGTGAAATCGGTGCGTGGCACCGAGGGCCTGCAGGTGCGCCGCGCCCCCGGCAACCGCTGGCGCCACATCACCTTCAACGGCTCCCCCGGCTCCATCCTCGCCGATCCCGGTGTGCGCGTGGCCATCTCGAAGGCGATCGACCGTCAGGGCATCGTCACCGCCATGCAGAACGGCCTGGTGGAGAACCCCGTACCGCTGAACAACCACGTCTTCCTGCAGGGCCAGGAGGGCTACCGGGACAACAGCCTCGGCTTCGACCCCGAAGCCGCCGCCCGCGAACTCGACGCCCTCGGCTGGGTCCGCAACGGTGACCTCCGCGAGAAGGACGGCCGCAAGCTCGTCATCCGCGATGTCATGTACAACGACCCCACCTGGGTGCAGATCGCCCAGATCATCCAGCAGAACCTGGCCGCCATCGGCGTCGGCCTGACCATCGACACCAAGCCCGCCGCGGGCTATTTCACCGACGTCATCCAGCCCGGCGATTTCGACGCCACCCAATTCACCTTCCAGGGCGACCCGTTCCCCCTGTCGAGCCTGCGCCAGATCTACTACTACGACCCCGACGACCTGCAGGGCAACTACGGCCGCATCGGCTCCCCCGAACTCAACGCCCTCATCGAACGCACCCTCACCGAACTCGACCCCGCGAAATCGATCGACCTGGCCAACCAGGTCGACCGCGCGGTCTTCGAGGAGGGTCACTCCCTGCCGCTGTTCCAGTCCGACGGCAGTTACGGCGCCCGCGCCACCCTCGCCAACATGGGTTCCCCCGGGTTGGCGTCGTACGACTATACGAAGATCGGATTCATGAAATGACCACCGCAACCCCCGGCAGGCGCCTACGCCGCGCCGCGATACCCCTTCTCGCGCTGACGCTGGCCCTGGGTGGCTGTGGCACCGACCCGACGATCGACACCGCGCCCAGTGATATCGGGGCGACCAGCGATATCAATCCCAAAGAGCGCGACGAGGTCGCCGAGGGCGGCAATCTGCGCCTGGCCATCCCGAACTTCCCCCCGACGTTCAACAGCTCGCACATCGACGCCGACGGTTATGTCAGCGAGGTGGTCGGCTGGACGCTGCCGGGCACCCTGAACTCCGACGCGGCGGGCAACCTCGCGGTGGACAACAACTACTACACCTCCATCGAGCTCACCGGCACCGACCCGCAGCGGATCGTCTACACGATCAACCCGAAGGCGGTGTGGTCCGACGGCTCGCCGATCACCTGGGAAGACCTGCGCGCGCAGGTCGACGCGCTGAACGGTCGCGACGTGGCCTACAAGGTGCGGGCCACGCAGGCGTACAGCAGCGTCGGGACGGTCGAGCGCGGAGTCGACGACCGGCAGGCGATCGTCACCTTCGCCGAGCACTACGCGGAGTGGAAGGGCCTGTTCAATCCGCTGTACCCGAAGCAGGTCAACCAGACGCCGCAAGCCTTCGAGGATCTCTACCGCAACGACATGCCGCTGTCGGCGGGGCCGTTCATGATCACCGATATCAACCGGCCCGAACAGCGGATCACCCTGAGCCGCAACCCGAAATGGTGGGGTGAGACCCCCAAGCTCGACAATGTCACCTACAGCATTCTCGACGCGTCCGCCCAGCTCAGCGCCCTGCAGAACAACGAACTCGACGCGGTCGAGCCGTTGAGCACGGTCGATGACATCAAGATCGCCTTGAACACCCCCGGCGTGCAGGTCCGGCGCGCCCCGGCCAACAGCTTCACCCACATCACCTTCAACGGCGCGCCCGGTTCGATCATGGCCGACCCGAAGCTGCGCATCGCGGTCTCCAAGGGCATCGACCGCCAGGCCATCGCCACCGCCGTGCAGAACGGCCTGGTCACCGAGCCCAAGCCGCTGAACAACCACCTGTTCCTCGTCGGCCAGACCGGCTACCAGGACAACGCGCAGTCGGTGTCGTTCGACCCGGCGGCCGCGGGCCGGATGCTCGACGAGCTCGGCTGGAAACTCGACGGCGAGTTCCGGAAGAAGGACGGCCGGGTACTCGAGATCCGTGACGCGATTCCCCAGAACGAGACGCAGGTCCGCATCGCCACGATCGTCCAGCAGAATCTGGCCGCGATCGGCGTGAAGCTGCTCATCGAGCCCAACGGCTCCAACTTCTTCACCGGCGTGATCGATCCCGGCAATTTCGATATCGCCCAATTCGCCTGGTCCAAGAGCATTTTCCCGCTGGGCGCGCTGCCGCAGATCTACGCCTACGATCCGGCCAACAAGCTGAGCAACTTCGGCCGCATCGGCTCACCCGAGCTCAACGCCCTGATCAAGGAGATCGTCGCCGAACTCGACCCGGAGAAGGCGCTCGAACTGGCCAACAAGGCCGACACGATCATCTTCGAGTCCGGCTTCTCGCTGCCGATCGTGCAGTCCGCCGGCGCGGTCGGTGCGCGCGAGAACCTGGCCAACTTCGGCGCCTTCGGGCTCAGCTCGGCCGACTACACCAAGATCGGCTTCATCAAGTAGTAGCTCCGCCACGCGCGGACAGGAAGGACCAACCATGCGAATTCGCTCGCTCGGCACCAGGTTCGCCATTCCGTGCGTGGCGATCGGCTTGATTCTGTCGGGGTGTTCCACGGACAGCGATGTCACCCCCGGCAGCGCGACGATCGGCAGTACCAACGACATCAATCCGCACGATGTGGCCGATCTGCGTGACGGCGGGAATCTGCGGCTGGTGCTCAGTTCGTTCCCGGAGACGTTCAACTACCTGCAGATCGACGGCGGGACGGACAGCACCGGCGATGTGATCGAGCCGGTGCTGCCCTCGCCCTACACCAGCAACGCGGCCGGTGAGCTGGCCATCAATCACGACTACTTCACCGATATCCAGCTCACCGGCACCGAACCGCAGCAGGTGACCTACACGATCAATCCGAAGGCGGTGTGGTCGGACGGGACGCCGATCACCTGGGAGGATCTGCGCTCGCAGGCCGCCGCGCTGAGCGGCCGCGACCCGGCCTTCCTGGTGTCGTCGACCAGTGGGTTCGAGCGGGTGGAGAAGGTGGAGCGCGGGGTCGACGACCGGCAGGCGATCGTCACCTTCGCCCAGCCCTATGCCGAGTGGCAGGGGCAGTTCAGCCCGCTGTATCCCAAGGCGACCACCGAGTCGGCGGCCGCGTTCAACGATCGCGATCGGTCCGGGCTTGCGGTGAGCGCCGGTCCGTTCCAGGTCAGCGGCATCGACCGGACGCAGAGCCGGATCACCTTGAGCCGCAACCCCTCCTGGTGGGGTGCCACGCCGAAACTCGACACCATCACCTACAGCGTGCTCGACAGTTCGGCCTGGCTGCCCGCCATCCAGAACAACGAACTCGACATCGCCTACATGTCCGGCATCGAGAACGTGACCGCCGCCAAGCAGGCGCCCGGGGTGGTGCTGCGGCGCACGCCGGAGCCGAGCTGGTCGCACATCACGTTCAACGGCGCGCCCGGTTCGCTGCTGGAGGACCCGCAACTGCGCATCGCCATCTCCAAGGCGATCGACCGGCAGGGCATCGTCAACGCCGCGCAGAACGGTGTGGTCGACGATCCGAAGACGCTCAACAACCACATCTTCGTGCTGGGACAGAAGGGCTACCAGGACAATTCGGCACCCATCTCCTTCGACCCCGACGCCGCGGCGAAGATGCTCGACGACCTGGGCTGGAAGCTCAACGGCGATGTCCGCGAGAAGGACGGGCGCAGACTGGAACTGCGCGATGTGATGTACCAGCAGGACGGCTGGGTGCAGACCGCGCAGATCGTGCAGCAGAATCTGGCCGCGGTCGGGGTGAAGCTGAACATCCAGACCGTGCCCGGCACGGGGCTTTTCAAGGACGTGATCGATCCGGGCAATTTCGAGCTGGCCCAGTTCAGCTGGGGCGGTAGCGTACTGCCGCTGACCGCACTGCCGCAGATCTACGCCTATGACCCGAACAACCTGCAGGGCAACAAGGCCCGCATCGGTTCGCCCGAACTCAACGCGCTGATCGATCGCACCATGTCCGAACTCGACCCGGAAAAGGCGATCGAGCTGGCCAACCAGGCCGATCAGATGATCTTCGCCGAGGGCTATTCGCTGCCGCTGTTCCAGGCGTCGGGCACCTACGCGGCGCGCGAGAACCTCGCCAACTACGGCGCGTTCGGGCTAGCGTCGGCCGATTACACCAAGGTCGGCTTCCTGAAGTGAACGCGGTGGGCGCGCTGAGTTATCCGCTGCTGGTGACGAGCGGGGCCCTGGTGGTGGTGGCCGCCTGGGTGCCGTTCGCCGATCTCGATCAGCTCAGCGCGCTCGCCGTGGTGGCCGTGGCGATTCTGGTGTTCACGGCCTATCAGCTGGGGCTGGCGCTGGGAGTGCTGCCGACCGGGCTGGTGGCGGCGGGGGCGGTGCGGGGCAGGCGGGTGCGCCAGCAGCATCGGCTGGTGAGCCGATCGTGGCTGGAGATCACCAGTGGTGACCGGATGGTGTGGCAGCCGGTGTTCTACGCGCCCGCGCTGAGCACGCTCACCCCCACCGACCTCGAACTCACCGGCACCGCGATCACCTCCGGCGACGAGCGTTTCTACCCTTCCGGCCGGGTCCGCACCACCGAGCCGCCCGGCAAGCTCGTCGACAACCCCTCGCGGCCCGCCGACCCGCCGGTCTTCGGCATCGGCCGCCGGCTCCTCCTCGATACCCAGTCCGCCGTCGGCGCGCCCGTCATGGGCCTGCTCTGGGTCTATGTCGTGCACGACGGCATCGGCGGGTTCGTCGGCGCCACCACCGTCGCCGCGGCCACGTTCACCTGGCTCTCCGCCGTCCGCGGGTCCGACCCCAGCTGATCAACTGGTCTGACCACTTGACCTCTTACCTGTAGAGGTGGATCATCAGGGAGTGGCATGGACTCCCGTGGTGAAGCGATCGGTTTCCGGCGATGTGTTCGAGCAGATCGCCGGGGAGGTGCTGGGTGGGGAGCTGGCGGCGGGGAGCACGCTGCCGAGCGAGCGGCAGCTGGCCGAGGCGCTGGGGGTTTCCCGGCCCGCGGTGCGCGAGGCGCTGCAACGGCTCGCCGCGGCCGGACTGGTCTCGGTGCGACAGGGCGAGGCCACCACCGTGCTCGACTATCGGCGCAGCGCCGGCCTGGAGGTACTGCCCCGCCTGCTCCTGCGCGGCGACACCATCGACCCCACCGTCGCCCGCAGCATTCTGGAAGCGCGCCTGCACAACGGACCCAAGATCGCCGAACTCGCCGCCACCCGAGTCCGCCGGGCCCACGACACCGCGCCCGCGTCACCCACCGCCGGATCGGCGCCCGCCTCGGCGCGGCGCGACGACGCGGCGCGAGTCGACGGCGAGCTCGTCCTGCTGCACGACTCAGCGGAAGCGCTCGCTGCCGAGACGGATGCACTCGCCCAGCAGCGGATCGCCCTCGAATTCTGGGATCACGTGCTCGATCTCGCCGACTCGATCGCCTTCCGGCTCATGTACTCCATGCTGCGCGCGGCCTACGAGCCCGCGCTCGCCGCCCTGGCGCCGATCATGTCCGCCGAGGTGGGCAATGGGGACGCCTATCGAGACCTGGCCGCCGCGATCAGCGCGGGCGAGCCGGAACGGGCCGCCGATTCCGCCCGAGCGCTGCTCGGACCGGCGACCACCGCCCTCATCCATGCCCTCGACGGGGCATGATCCACCCGAGGAAACATCATGACGAGTAACCGTCCGACAATGTCGTCGCACGAAACCACCCCCGCCACACGCCCGATCCGGCGCAGCCTGTCGCTGCGGGACGCGGCCCGCGAGTTCCTGCGCCACCCCTCCCCCTGGATGATCGCCACCAGCCTGGTGGTCGTGCTCGGCGCCCGACTCGCCCTGGGTGACTGGCAGCTCACCGACGCTCTCGTCCCGCTGCTGGTCCTGGCCGCGTTCCCGCTGGTCGAGTGGGTCATCCATGTCACCGTGCTGCACTGGCGCCCCAGGCATCTGGGCCCGCTCACCCTCGACAGCGAGCTGGCCCGCAAACACCGCGCCCATCACACCGACCCGCGTGACGTGCCTCTGATCTTCATCCCGCCCAAGTCCCTCACCCTCACCATCGTCGCCCTGGCGGCGATCGCCCTGCTCGCCTTCCCCCGCCTCGAACTGGGCCTGACCTTCCTGCTCACGGTCACCGTCCTGGGCATCCTCTACGAGTGGACCCACTACCTCATCCACACCGACTACAAGCCGAAACACGCTGCCTACCGGGCGGTCTGGCGCAATCACCGCCACCACCACTACAAGAACGAGCACTACTGGTTCACGGTCACCACCACCAACACCGCCGACCGCCTGCTCGGCACCGCCCCCGACCCGGCGTCCGTGCCCACCTCCCCCACCGCCCGCCACCTGCACGCGAGCTGAGACAGTCGCCCTGGTTCACCGCGCGCCGGCGAACCAGGGCCTGCTGCCCGAGCGCAGCGTGAACCCGTGCAGGCGGTGCAGCCGATACCCCTCCGTCACGGCGAGCGCCGTCGCGGTCACGGCACCGCCCAACACGAGTACCAGCCGAATCCCTTGCGGTAAGCCACTGTTCGCGTCCCCGAGCTCGACAACCACCACCGCCCAGGTGGTCAGCGTGATCGCGATCGGACCGAGCAGCGGGTGACCGTCGGAGGCGCGGAAGGCGTACGTCGCGATGAGGAATCCGCCGCGCACCAGATACGCCGACACGAACAGCGCGCCCAGCGGCACCCCCACCAACGCCATCAGCGTGAGCACCACCTTCACCGCCGTGGACCCCCGCGAGATCTCCGCCAGCCACCCGAACACGGTCGGCGTGAGCGCCAGACCGCCTAGCACGGCCGCGAACGTGCCCATCGCGGCCAGCGGCTGTACCAGGTCCCGCGCGGTCGATCGGCGCAGGTCAGCGTAGGTGACCAGCAGCAGAACCCCCATGACGAGCGCGCAGATCGGCCCGATCAGCAAGGCCGCCAGCGCCGTTCGCATCACCGCGTCGCCGAACATGTCCGCGAACGAGAACTGCGCGATATTCATCCCCACCGCGACATTGATCCCCAGACCGACCCAGGTCCTGGTCGCCGCCAGCTGATCGACCACCTCGTCGCGCCCGACCAGCAGCCCACGTGGCTGGAAGTGCCGATCGGCATACCCCCACCCCGTTCGCAGTGGTGTCACCACGAACGTCTCGAAGAACTCCCCCACAACCCGCCTCCCTCTGCGCGTCACCTGAGCGCCGATCCTACGGAGCGGCACCGACAAGGGGAATTCGATGCTTGACGGATAGATACCTTAGGGGGGTATGGTATCGAGCACGAGCCGCGACGCGCTCGATCGCTCGAAAGGACGAAAGTCGTGACCACACAAGTGAAATCCACCCGCAGGTGGTGGGCGCTGGCGGCGATCGCCGCCGCACAGTTCATGGTCATCATGGACACCTCGATCATCGGGATCGCGCTGCCGCGGATGCGCGACGAGCTCGGCTTCACGCCCGAGTCGCTGACATGGGTGTTCAACGCCTATGTCGTCGCCTTCGGCGGATTGCTGCTGCTCGGCGGCCGGTTGTCCGATCTGCTCGGTGCCCGGCGGGTGTTCGGGGCCGGGTGGCTGGTGCTGGCCGCGGGCTCGGTGCTGGCGGGGGCGGCGGGCTCGGTGGGAATCGAGCTGGCGGGCCGCGCGATTCAAGGCGCGGGCGCCGCGCTCATCGCACCCTCGGCGCTGACCTTGCTCATGATGCTGTTCGGCGGATCGCCCGGTGAGCTCACCAAGGCCCTGGCCGTGTACGGCGCCGCCGCACCCGCGGGCGGTACCGCCGGCGTGTTCCTCGGTGGCGTGATCACCGAATACCTCAGCTGGCCTTGGGTTTTCTACATCAATGTGCCGATCGCCGTGCTCGCGCTGATCGCGGTGCCACTGCTCATGCCCGCCGCCCCCGCCCGTAAGGGGTCCATCGATATCGCCGGTTCCATCACTGTGACAGCAGGTTTGGCCGCCGCGGTGTATGCGATCGTGCAGGCGCCGGAGGCCGGGTGGGCCTCGGGGCAGACCCTCGGCGTGCTGGCCGTGGCGGGCGCGCTGCTGGCCGGATTCGTCGTGCTGCAATCGCGCCGCGCCGAACCCCTGATGCGGCTGGGCATCTTCCGCGCACCGAACCTCGCCGCCGCCAACTTCGCGCAGTTCGCGCTGGCCGCCGCCTGGGTGCCGATGTGGTTCTTCCTCAATCTGTACCTGCAGCAGGTGCTCGGCTACAGCGCGTTCCCCTCGGGCGCGGCGCTGCTGCCGATGACCACGCTGATCATGCTCGGCATGGTGGTGCTGGCGCCGAGGGCCATGCAGCGGTTCGGCGCCAAGCCGATGATCGTCACCGGCTTGATCGTGCTCGGCCTCGGCCTGGGCGTCATGTCACTGGTCCGGCCGACCGGAAACTTCTGGGTCGATGTCCTGCCCGCCTCGCTGGTCGCCGCGGGTGGCATGTCGCTGGCCTTCATCCCCTCGCTCGGCACCGCGATCTCGGCGGCGCGTCCGGAGGAGGGCGGGCTGGCCTCGGGCATCGTCAACGTCAGCTACCAGGTGGGCTCCGCGCTCGGCCTGGCCGCGATGACGGCGCTGGCGGCCGGCTACGGAGCGGGCGAACTGGGCGATGTCACGGCACTGACCGACGGCTATTCGGCCGCCTTCCTCGGCGCGGGCGTGCTCGCCCTGGCCGGCGCGGGCATCGCCGCCGCCACCCTGCGTACCCCCTCCGGCACCGGTAATTGACAAAGTACCCTAGGGGGGTATGGTAATGATCGACAGCACACGCGAGGAGACGAACATGAGCACCACCACTGTCACCGTCACGGGCATGACCTGCGGTTGCTGCACCACCAAGGTGCGCGACAAGGTCGGCGCCCTGCCGGGTGTCACCGGTGTCGCGGTCGACCTGGCCACCGGCGCGGTGGCCATCGAGGGCACCGCACCCGAGCGCACCGCCCTGACCGAGGCCGTCACCGCGGCCGGTTTCCAACTCGCCGACTGAACCGGAACGGAGCATCCCGATGAACGCACCAGCCAAGTTCGCCGGATTCGCGCTCGGTCTCGCTGCGGTCTTCGGGATCGCGCTGGCCGCCGGTTCCCTGATCGGGCCGGAACCGTCCGAACCGGCCGGGCACGACGAGCACGCCGCCTCGGCCACCGAGGGCGAGATCCCGGGCGGCCTGCTCGTCACCGATCAGGGCTACACGCTGGCCCTGAACCAGCCCGACACCACGACCGCGGCCAAGGCGCCGACCGCTTTCCGCATCCTCGACGCCACCGGCGCCCCGGTCACCCGCTACCAGACCAGCCACGACAAGGACCTGCACCTCATCGTGGTCCGCCGCGACATGGCCGGATTCCAGCATGTACATCCCGTGCTCGACCAGACCGGAACCTGGTCGGTCCCGCTGAACCTGAGCCGGGCCGGTGACTACCGCGTCTTCGCCGACTTCACCCCGGCGGGCGGGCAGAACCTGACCCTGGGCGCGGATCTGCGGGTCTCCGGCAACTACGACGTGAAGCCGCTGCCCGCCCCCGCCACCACCGCGCAGGTGGGCGACTACACGGTGACGCTCGACGGCACCGTCGCCCCCGGCGCGGCCTCGAAGGTCACCCTCTCGGTCAGCCGCGACGGCAAGCCGGTCACCGACCTGCAGCCCTACCTCGGCGCCTACGGTCACCTGGTCGCGCTGCGCGCGGCCGACCTGGCCTACCTGCACGTTCATCCCGAGGGCGCGCCCGGTGACGGGGTCACCCCCGCCGGTCCCGGCATCGACTTCGTGGTGAACGCGCCCAGCGCGGGCGACTACCGCCTGTTCCTGGACTTCCAGCACGAGGGCGTGGTGCGCACGGCCGAGTTCACCGTGCGGGTCGCCCAGCCGGACACCGCGCCGACCAGCGCACCCGACGACCACGGCACCCCCGGCCACGGCCACTGACCCCGCACCACCCCCGAGCAATCGTTCAGCAAGAATCGATATCAGGAAACGATCGGAGCACCCCATGACCGCCGTGACACACCCACCGGGCACCGGCCAGGTAGAACTGGTGATCGGTGGCATGACCTGCGCTTCCTGCGCCAACCGGATCGAGAAGAAGCTCAACAAGCTCGACGGGGTCACCGCCACGGTCAACTACGCCACCGAGAAGGCGCGCGTCGACTTCACCGGCGAGGTCTCCCCCGACGACCTGATCGCCACCGTCGAGCAGGCCGGTTACACCGCGGCACTGCCCGCGCCGAAGCAGGCCGAGCCCACCGACGACGTCACCGAACCCGACCCGACCGCCTCCCTGCGCACCCGCCTGCTGGTCTCGCTGGTGCTCACCGTCCCGGTGATCGCCATGGCGATGATCCCGGCCCTGCAGTTCACCAACTGGCAGTGGCTGTCGCTGACGCTGGCCGCGCCGGTGGTGGTGTGGGGCGCGCTGCCGTTCCACCGCGCGGCGTGGACCAACCTGAAGCACGGCACCGCCACCATGGACACGCTGGTGTCGATGGGCACTCTCGCCGCGTTCGGCTGGTCGCTGTACGCGCTGTTCTGGGGCACCGCGGGCACACCCGGCATGACCCACCCGTTCGAATTCACCATCGCGCGGATGGACGGCACCGGCAGCATCTACCTGGAAGCGGCCGCGGGCGTCACCACGTTCATCCTGGCCGGGCGCTACTTCGAGGCCCGGTCCAAGCGGCGGGCCGGGGCGGCGCTGCGGGCGCTGCTGGAGCTCGGCGCCAAGGAGGTGGCGGTGCTGCGCGGCGGCGTGGAGACGCGGATTCCGGTGGAGCAGTTGGCCGTCGGTGACGAGTTCGTGGTGCGTCCGGGCGAGAAGATCGCCACCGACGGTGTGGTCACCGAGGGCAGTTCGGCGGTCGACGCGTCCATGCTGACCGGTGAGTCGGTGCCGGTGGAGGTCGGCGTCGACGATGCCGTCACCGGTGCCACGGTGAACGTCGGCGGACGGCTCGTGGTGCGCGCCACCAGGATCGGCGCCGACACCCAGCTCGCGCAGATGGCGCAACTGGTCGAGGACGCGCAGACCGGCAAGGCCAAGGCACAGCGGCTGGCCGACAAGATCTCCGGGATCTTCGTGCCGATCGTCATCGCGCTGGCCGTGGCCACGCTCGGCTTCTGGCTGGGCACCGGCGGTTCCGTGGCGGCCGCGTTCACCGCGGGCGTCGCGGTGCTCATCATCGCCTGCCCGTGCGCCCTCGGCCTGGCCACCCCGACCGCGCTCATGGTCGGCACCGGGCGCGGCGCGCAACTGGGCATCCTGATCAAGGGGCCCGAGGTGCTGGAATCGACCCGCGAGGTCGACACCATCGTGCTGGACAAGACCGGCACCGTCACCACCGGCAAGATGACCCTGCTCGACGTGCTGCCCGCGGTGGGCGAACAGCGCGAGCGGGTGCTGGAACTGGCCGGGGCGCTGGAACATTCGTCGGAGCACCCGATCGCGCAGGCGATCGCCAAGGGCGCGCAGGACGAGGTGGGCACGCTGCCCGCCGTCGAGGGCTTCGCCAATATCGAGGGCCTGGGTGTGCAGGGTGTGGTGGACGGGCACGCGGTGGTCGTCGGCCGGGCCCGGCTGCTGGCCGACTGGTCGCAGCCGCTCGACGACACCCTCACCGCCGCCATGGCGGAGGCCGAATCGGCGGGCCGCACCGCGGTCGCGATCGGCTGGGACGGCAAGGCACGCGGCGTGCTCGTCGTCGCCGACGCGGTGAAACCGACCTCGGCGCAGGCCATCGCCCAGTTCCGCGAGCTCGGCCTGACCCCGATCCTCCTCACCGGCGACAATGCCCGCGCGGCCCGCACCATCGGCGCCGAGGTCGGCATCGACGAGGTGATCGCCGAGGTGCTGCCGCAGGACAAGGTCGACACGGTCAAGCGCCTACAGGCTGAGGGCAAGGTCGTGGCCATGGTCGGTGACGGCGTCAACGACGCGGCCGCCCTGGCCCAGGCCGACCTGGGCCTGTCCATGGGCACCGGCACCGACGTCGCCATCGAGGCCAGCGACCTCACCCTGGTCCGCGGCGACCTGCGCGCCGCCGCCGACGCCATCCGCCTGTCGCGGCGCACCCTGGCCACCATCAAGGGCAATCTGTTCTGGGCCTTCGCCTACAACGTGGCCGCCATCCCCCTGGCCATGGCGGGCCTGCTCAACCCGATGCTGGCCGGCGCCGCCATGGCGTTCAGCTCGGTCTTCGTGGTGAGCAACAGCCTGCGCCTACGCCGCTTCAAGTCGACGGCACACTAGGTTCCACACGTTGAGGGGCAGCCGGTCACCCGCTGCCCCTCAACCGGCGCATCTACGCGGGCCGATTCATTCGATGTAGCCGGTCTCGGGGTCGATCATGCCGAGGAATCCGCTGATGGACTCGCGATGCTCACCGATTGTCAACCGGTACGGCTCCGGATCCGGAGCCTCGGCCGCCCGTGCCGCGAATTCGTTTCCTTGGCGTCAGAAGGTGTGTTGGTCGTCGACCGAGATCGCGAATCCGTGGTCACCGGCAGTGCAGCGGACGCCCTGGGAGGACGAGGCGCAGGTGTAGCCGTCGACCGTGAGGGATTCGCCGTAGTTCAGGACCACGCCGCCTGCTGCCGAGCCGTCCTGTGGGATGCCGACGAAGATGCCCTGGCTGGTGCACAGCAGTTCCGACTTGCCCGCGTACAGGTGCGCGGCGACCTTGCGGTTGGGGGCGTCGGTGCAGTTCGGCAGCTTGGGCGTGATGTGGTTCGTCTGGGCGAGCTGGCAGCCGACGCCGTTGGGGGCGTAGGCGAGGATGCCGCACTTGATGTTCCCGGTGGGCGACTGGAAGAAGTAGCTGTCGTCGAGCCGATACTTGCCCGCGTCGACGGGGGTGAAGCGGCTGTCGACAGGCGCGGGGCTGTCCGGCGGTACGACCGTCGGGTCCGGGCTGTCCGATGTCGCGGAGCCGGGTGAGCCTGAATCCGGTGCGCTGGACGGCTGGGCGGTGCCCGGAGCGCCGGAGGGCTGGGCGACGGTGCTCGGCGCGCTCGAACCCTGCTCGGGACCGCAGGCGGCGAGCACCCCGGTCAGTGCCACCACAGCCGCCATCATGATCGTTGCTCGCATGAAATCATCTCCGCTGGTTGAGATCCCGACTCACAGTGGAATCGCGAACAAGGGGGTTCGTCGTTACGTCCCCGCCGGTAGCACTGCTCGGTCGCTCGACGGAGAATCGAGTGACGAACGCATTCACCGCGCCCGGAGGTGAGGCAGTGACCCGCTACGTCTGGTACGCCGCGTATGGCTCGAACACGCATACCGCGCGGTTCGACTACTACCGCCTCGGCGGCACCCCACCGGCCACCGCGCACCACTATCCAGGGTTCCGCGACCGCACCCCACCGGCGGCCATCGCCCCGCTCACCCTGCCGGGGAGCCTGTATTTCGCCTGGCAGAGCCCGGTCTGGACCGGGGGCGTCGCCTTCTACACCGACCGGCCCGCCACGGGCTGGCCGACCGGGGTCGCGGCGCGCGGCTACCTGCTCACCGTCGGCCAGTTCGGCGACCTGCTCGCCCAGGAGATGTACCGGCGGCCCGGCACCGATTTCGACCCGGCGCCGGTGCTGGCCGACGGCACGGTGCGGCTCGGGCCCGGCCGGTACGAGACCGTGCTGCACGCGGGCACCGTCGAGGAGATTCCCGTGCTCACCTTCACCGCGCCGTGGCATCCGGAAACCGTTGTGCCGCAACGTCCCAGCGCGCGCTATCTCGCCATGATCGCCGACGGGCTGCGCGCCGCGCACGGCTGGGACACCGAACGGATCGTCCGGTACCTGGCGGTCCTGCCCGGGATCGCGACCCATTGGACCGAACCGGAACTGCGCGCCGCCCTGACCGACGGAAAGGGCCTCGACCTGTCCTGACGTTTCGCGGGGCGAGCATCGGGTAGCCCGTCAGGGAGGCCGAGGGAGCACCGTCATGGAGTGGTTCGCGGCATCCGAATACTGGCTGGGCAGGCTGATCTTCCAGCGCGGCCTGGCGGTGATCTACGTCGTCGCCTTCGTCGGTGCGGCGTGGCAGTTCCGCGCGCTGCTCGGCGAGCGCGGCATGCTGCCGATCCCGCGCTATCTGGCGCGCACCCCGTTCCGGCGGTCACCGAGTCTTTTCCAGCTGCACTATTCCGATCGCTTCTTCGCCGTCGTCGCCTGGACGGGGGCGGCGCTGGCGGTGGCTGTCGCGCTGGGGCTGGCGGATCTGGTGCCGCTGTGGGCATCGATGCTGCTGTGGTTCGCGCTGTGGGCGCTGTATCTGTCGATCGTGAACGTGGGCCAGCTCTGGTACGCGTTCGGCTGGGAATCGCTGCTGCTCGAGGCCGGTTTCCTGGCGATCTTCCTGGGCAATGACAGCGTGGCGCCACCACTGCTGGTGCTGCTGGCCGCGCGCTGGCTGCTGTTCCGGGTGGAGTTCGGTGCCGGGCTGATCAAACTGCGCGGCGACCCGTGCTGGCGCAAGCTGACCTGCCTGTACTACCACCACGAGACCCAGCCGATGCCCGGCCCGCTGAGCTGGTTCTTCCACCATCTGCCCCGCCCGCTGCACCGGGTGGAGGCCGCGGCCAATCACGTGGCCCAGCTCGTGGTGCCGTTCGGGCTGTTCGCGCCGCAGCCGGTCGCGAGCGTGGCGGCGGGCATCATCGTCGTGACACAGCTGTGGCTGGTGCTGTCGGGCAATTTCTCCTGGCTGAACTGGGTGACGCTGCTACTGGCCTGCACCGCCGTGGCCGCCGGACCCCATTCAACGGCCCCGGCCACGCCCACCTGGTTCACCGTCGCGGTGTTCGCCTATCTCGCGCTGGTCCTGGTGCTCAGCTACCGGCCGCTGGTCAATCTGCTCTCGCCACGGCAGGCCATGAACGCCTCATTCGAGCCGTTGCACCTGGTCAACACCTATGGCGCCTTCGGTGACATCACCCGCGTGCGACACGAGATCGTCTTCGAGGGCACCGCCGACACCCACCTCACCGCCGACACGGTCTGGCGCGAATACGAGTTCAAGGGCAAACCGGGCGACCCGAAGCGCCGCCCCCGCCAGTGGGCGCCCTACCACCTGCGGCTGGACTGGCTGATGTGGTTCGCCGCGCTGTCGCCGTCCTACGCGCGCTCCTGGGCGCTGCCGCTGGCCCGGCGCCTGCTGCGCAACGACCCCGACACCCTGCGCCTGCTGCGCCACTGCCCGTTCCCCGACACCCCGCCCACCTACCTGCGCGCCCGCCTCTACGAGTACCACTTCAGCTCCCCCGCCGAGCTGTTCGGCGAAGGCGTCTGGTGGCGCCGCACCCTGATCGGCCAGTTCCTGCCGCCGATCGGACAGCAGAAAAGCCCGGCGACATGATGTCGACCGGGCTTTTCTCGCTGAGCGGATGACGAGATTCGAACTCGCGACCCTCACCTTGGCAAGGTGATGCGCTACCAGCTGCGCTACATCCGCATGCACCGCGAGGTCCTGTCCGGGATCGCCGGGGGCTTCGCCGTGCGAGAAGAAACATTAGCGTGTGCCCCCCGGAAACACGAAATCCGTGCGCACAACCGGATCGGCCCGACGGTGAGATCCGGCGTCCGCCAGCCGCGCCTTAAACCTGCGACAAGAAGGCGGAAACGTCTGTGGCACAGAGTTTTCCCAGTCCGGCGACCCCTGCCGGCCACCACGGAAGGCAATCGCATGAAGACTCTGACAACGATCGCGGCGGCGATCGCTGTGACCACGGTAACCATCCTGGGCACCGGCCCGGCCCACGCCGATTTCACCGATCCGGTGGAATTCACCGACAGCGGCGAGAACGTGGAGGACGGCGACTTCGCCGACTACGCGATCGACGTCGCCAACCCCGGCTCCTGCCTCGTCGTCCAGAACCACCGCTCCGACACCGTCCGGCTGCGCCTCAACTACCCCACCAGCAAGGGTTCCTGGACCTTCCGCCACGACGACGTCGGCGTCCTCACCCGCAGCGGAAAGGTGGTGAAGTCCCCCTCGGGCCGCTGGAACGTCCGCACCAACCCTCCGATCGTCTTCAACTGGGTCTACGACGCCAACCTCAACACCCGTCGAGGCTGCAACGGCTCTTGGGTGCTGACCATGAACTGAGTGCGTGGGATCAGGCGTCGGGGTTCTTCGCGGCCTTGCGGGCCTGGCGTTCGGCGGCTTCGGCGTTGTCGAGGGCGGTGGCTTCCTCGAGGGTGGGGGCGGTGCCGCCGAGGCGGCGGGGGACCCAGTAGGCGCCGGGTTCGTGGACGTAGGACTCCTGCAGGTGGGCGAGCAGGGACTGCATGGTGGTGCGGAGTTCGGTGGTGAGGTCGGCGGCGGGTTCGTAGGGGTGGATGGGGGCGCCGACGGCGATGGAGATGGGGGTGTTGGTGCGGCCGAGGCGCTTGGGGAAGCCCTTGGTCCACACCCGCTGGGCGCCCCAGATGACGATCGGGATGATTGGCACGTCGGCTTCCAGGGCCATCCGGGCCGCGCCGGACTTGAATTCCTTGATCTCGAAGCTGCGGCTGATGGTGGCTTCGGGATACACGCCGACGAGTTCGCCGTCGCGCAGGTACTGCACGGCCGATTCGTAGGAGTCGGCACCGGCGGTGCGGTCGACGGGGATGTGCTTGAGGGCGCGCATGATCGGGCCGGAGATGCTGTTGTCGAACACCTCCTTCTTGGCCATGAACCTGATGTAGCGACCAGGTGTGCGCGCGGGCAGTCCCGCGTAGGTGAAGTCCATGTAGCCGGTGTGGTTGATCGCCACCACGGCACCGCCGGACGCGGGGATGTTCTCCGCGCCCTCGACAGTGAACTTCAGACCTTCGAGGAAGAAGACGGTTCGGGCCAGGCCGATGATCGACCGGTAGACGGGTTCCACAAGTCCGCTAGCGTAGTCGCCGATCGCCGCTCGCGGCAGGTCGCCGCCGCCGCCGGAACTCCCCGTAGGATCGCGGCGATGCCTCGGGTGCCGAATTCGGTTCGCGCACACCGGCCTACCCCCGGCGAGTTCGCTCGCCCCGACAGTCACCGCCCGTGCTCGGTACGCGGGTGCCACGACCTAGGAATGAGGAACGTCGCAGTGCAACGCGCTCAACTGCCCGTCCCGGCCCGCCCCCGTCGCGCCTTCGCGCTGGTCGCGGGGCTGACCGTCACCGCGGCGCTGGTCGCCGGATGCGATTCGGTGTCCGGTATCCCAGGCGATCCGGTCCAGGACGAGACCACGACGACGACCACCGCACCGGCCCCCGCGCCGATCGCGCCGGGGGAACCGGCCCCGAACGGCACCACCACCGCACCGCTGCCTGCCGACGCGCCGCAGGTCGGGGCGGTCGCCGGTGAGCCGGAGGCCGTCACCGCCGTGCGCCGCTGGGCCGCCGACCTGCGCACCGGCACCGTCGCCGAACTCCAGACCAAGTGCTGGACGATCCCGCCGCGCACCGTCGCCGAGATGTACGCCGACCCGCAGAGCGTGCTGACCGCCCTGAGCAACCCCGGCACCGCCACCGCCGACACGGTGACCTGGCAGTCGGGCACCACCACGGTGACCGTGGACCGTGAGTCCGTAGCCTCGGGTTACGCCTGCGGGCGGGTGTTCGCCGCGGGCGTCGAGCCCGGTTACGACGACGCCGACGCCCGCCACACCGTGCGCCGCTACCTCGCGCGCGCCACCGGCAAACCGCTCGATCCGGCCGACATCGAAGCATCTCACCCGCTGACCTGCAAGGCCGATCCCGCGACCTGGGACCCCACGGGCACCGGCAACCCCACAGCACCCCCCTTGACAGGCGACTCGGGCAAAGTAGGCAATGTCACCTCCTACGCCGCCGAAGAGCTACGATCCGAGCAGGTTCGTGGCGACTACCTGGCGGTTCACGTTCCCGTGACCACCGCGACGGGGGAGACGAGAAATCGGACATTCACCCTCGTTCCGACCGCCGAGGGCTACTGCATCGGTGACGTAACGATTTAGCCACTACCCTGGTTGGCTGGTACTGGTAGGAGGAAACAGCTCGTGCAGATCACCAGCGTCGGACACGCAGGCTTCCATATCCGAACCACGGCCGGGACGATCCTGTGCGATCCATGGGTCAATCCCGCGTATTTCGCCTCGTGGTTCCCGTTCCCGGACAACTCGCAGCTCGACTGGGAGTCGCTCGGCGATGTCGACTACCTCTACGTGTCGCACCTGCACCGCGACCACTTCGACGCCGCGCACCTGAGCAAGTACGTCAACAAGGACGCGACCATCCTGCTGCCGGACTACCCGGTGCCGGATCTGCGCCGTGAGCTCGAGGCGCTGGGCTTCACCGACTTCTTCGAGACCCAGGACTCGGTCAAGCACACGATCACCGGGCCCAAGGGCTCGCTCGACATCATGATCGTGGCCCTGCGCGCGCCCGCCGACGGCCCGATCGGCGACTCGGGCATCCTCGTCTCCGACGGCGAGACCACCTGTTTCAACATGAACGACGCGCGCCCGGTGGACATGGACGTCATCCACGACGCGTTCGGCCACATCGACATCCACCTGCTGCAGTACTCCGGCGCCATCTGGTACCCGGCCGTCTACGACATCCCGGCGCGCACCAAGGCCAATTTCGGCAAGCAGAAGCGGCAGCGCGGCATGGACCGCGCCCGCTCCTACATCGAGCAGGTCGGCGCCACCTGGGTGGTGCCCTCGGCCGGTCCGCCGGTGTTCCTGGACGAGGAACTGCGCTACCTCAACGACGACCGCGGCGACGAGGGCAACATCTTCCCTGATCAGATGGTGTTCCTCGAGCAGATGGAGATCCACGGCAACGCCGGCGGAATCCTGATGATCCCGGGTTCGGTGGCCGATGTGCGCGGCGCGGAGCTGGACCTGGAGCATCCGTTCGACCCCGATCGCGTCTACGGCGACAAGGCCGCCTACATCGCCGAGATGGCGCAGCGGTTCGCGCCGGTGCTGGCCGCGGAGAAGGCGTCCTGGGAGACCGGCGAGGGCTCGCTGCTGGAACCGCTGCGTGAGCTGTTCGAGCCGATCATGAAGCAGAGCGCGCTGATCAGCGACGGCATCGGCTACCCGGTGGGCCTGGTGATCGGCGACGAGACCATCGTGCTGGACTTCCCGCACCGCACCGTGCGGCTGCCCGTCGAGGGCGAGGGCCGCTACCGCTACGGCTTCCGCATCGCGCCCGAGCTGGTGCGCACCGTGCTGCGCGACAACGAGCCGGACTGGGTGAACACCATCTTCCTGTCCACCCGTTTCCAGGCGTGGCGCATCGGTGGCTACAACGAGTTCCTCTACACCTTCTTCAAGTGCCTGACCGACGAGCGCATCGCCTACGCCGACGGCTGGTTCTCCGAGGCGCACGACGACTCCGCGGTGATCGACCTCGACGGCTGGGAGGTGCAGCGTCGCTGCCCGCACCTGAAGGCCGATCTGTCGAAATTCGGTGTGGTGGAGGGCAACAACCTCACCTGCAACCTGCACGGCTGGCAGTGGGACCTGGAATCGGGCCGCTGCAAGACCTCCAAGGGCCACGAACTGCGCTCGCGCAAACTCTGACCCACCGATCCCGAACGGGCGAGACGGCTTACGTCTCGCCCGTTTTCGCGTCCGCGGCCACCGCCTTCGCTGTTTGCATAACTTGCAAACTGCCGATCTTCGGAAAATTCCGTAACGATTCGGCTACTGCGGGCCGCCGGTCTCGCTAACGTCACTCCCGAGGGTCAACAGGATCTGATGCGAGAGGAAAAACCATGGCGGACATGGACGTTGCACTCAAGGAAATGATGCTGCTGGACGGGGCGCTGGGGGCCTGCGTCGTCGACTACACCAGCGGCATGACGCTCGGCACCATCGGCGGGTCGAAGAACCTGGACCTGCAGGTCGCGGCGGCGGGCAATACCGAGGTCCTGCGCGCCAAGATGCGCACGATGGAGCAGCTCGGGCTCGAGCAGGAGGTCGAGGACGTGCTCATCACCCTCGGCGGGCAGTACCACCTGATCCGGCCCACGCAGGCGCGCCGGGCCAAGGGCCTGTTCCTCTACCTCGCGCTGGACCGCACCCGCGGCAATCTCGCCCTGGCGCGCAGGCGGCTGGCCGACATCGACGCCGAGCTCGAGATCTAGACGCTCGTATCATCCCGCCCCACAGACGGTTTCAACTAGGCTCGGTGACATGCCCGGGACACAGCGGCCGCTCTATCAGATGAAGGCCGACTTCTTCAAAACCCTCGGGCACCCCGTGCGCATCCGCGTGCTCGAGCTGCTGAGCAGGCGCGAGCACGCCGTCTCGGAGATCCTGCCCGAGGTGGGTGTGGAGGCCGCGAACCTCTCCCAGCAATTGGCGGTGCTGCGCCGCGCGGGCCTGGTCACCGCCCGCAGGGAGGGGCTCACCGTGACCTACGCGCTCACCTCGCCGCAGGTCGCCGAGCTGCTCGCGGTGGCGCGCGGCATCCTGACCAGCGTGGTCGCGGTCCAGGTCGAGGCGCTCGGTCCGGCTGTGCCGGTGAGCACCGCGCGCTGAGCGACGCCTCAGTCCTCGGGTCCGCCCGCGACGTGGCGCGCGTATTCCAGGATGCGCAGAGTTTCGACGGCGTCGAGCGGGTCGACCGGCACCGGGGCGCCGTCGAGCAGGGTCGCGGCCATACCCGCGTAGAAGGCGGGGTAGTCGCCGGGCAGGGTGGGGACGGTGCGCAGGTCATCGCCCGCGCCGAAGGTGCCCCAGGACTCGGGTTCGACCGTGCCCCAAGGTTTTCCGTCGTCCGGGCGACGACCGGCCCGCAGGGCGGCTTCCTGTGGGTCGAGGCCGGAGACGGTGTAGCCGTTGGTGGAGCCCAGCACCCGCAGGCGTGGGCCCAGTTGCGGGGCAATGGCACTCATCCACAGCTGTGAGCGCGTGCCCTGGGCGTGGGTGAGGGCGATGAAGGCGTCGTCGTCGGTCTCGACGCCGGGGCGGCGGCGGTCGAGTTCGGCGTAGACCTCGACGACCGGGCCGAACAGGGTCAGCGCCTGGTCCACCAGATGGGAGCCGAGGTCGAACAGTATGCCCGCGCCGTCCTCGGCGGTGCCGACTTCACGCCAGCCGCCCTTGACCGCGGGGCGCCAGCGTTCGAAGCGCGACTCGAACCGGCGCACCTCACCGAGCTCGCCCGCGTCGAGCAGGCCACGCACGGTCAGGAAGTCGTTGTCCCAGCGGCGGTTCTGGAACACACTCAGCGGCAGACCGGCCTTCTCGGCGGCGTCGACCACCTCCTGCGCGTCGTCGGCGGTGACGGCGAAGGGCTTGTCCACCACCACCGGCAGACCGGCGGCCAGCGCCTTGCGCGCCAGGGACGCGTGGGTGCGGTTGGGGGTGGCGATCACCGCGAGGTCGGCGTCCTCGTCCTCGGCGAGCATTTCCTCGGCACTCGACCAGACGCGCACGCCGGGATGGTCGGCGCGGGCCCGCGCGGCCCGTTCCGCCGACGAGGTGACCACCGAGGCCACCCGCAGCCGCGGTTCGGCCGCGATCAACGGTGCGTGGAACACCGAGCCGGCCAGGCCGTATCCGACTATCGCTACCCCGAGCTGGTCCATCGCTGTCCCTTCGTGGTGGTCATCGCCGGTCGAGTATCCCCCAGCGGCTCAGCGGTCGGGCAGCTGGTCCACCACGTGACGCAGCACGCTCGCGGCGATCGGGCAGTAGTCCTCACGCAGGCCGTCGATGCCGTGGACGGCGACTTCGATCGACTCGGTGCCCGCGTCGGGCACCAGGTAGGCGCGGGTGCAGATGGCCCTGGAGCTGGTCTTGTCGTCGAACATCGTCAGACCGTCGACCTCGCCGGGCCGCACACCGCTGCCCGTGGTGAGCATGCTGGTGCGCAGCAGTTTCACGCTGACGCGCAGGCGCGCGTCCCACTGGCAGGTGTGCGCGTCGGCGATGGTCGGCGCGACGGCCAGGGCGCCGATCTTCCCGGCGACGAAGTCCCGGTCGAGCAGTGCGCACGGTTCGAGAGTGGACAGCGGACCCTCGCGGTCCCCGGCGCGCGGCGCGGCGCTCAGTGTGCGCGCGATATTCGCGGCCAGGTAGTCGAGCCCGGCGCACTCCCCCGCCGAGCCCGGTTCGTTGAGGCCGATGGCGATGCCGGTGGCGGCGTCGTCACCCGGGCTCGCGATGACCCTGGAGCAGGTGGCCGAGCTGCCGTTGATCACCGCGACACCGTCGACGAGGTTCACCTGCGGGGTGAGGTACTGGTTCTTCTGGCCCAGTTCCAGGGTGATGCCGTATTTTCCGGAGCCGGCCAGGCAGCCCCAGGTCGAGCTCGGTTCCAGTTTCCAGGTGTCGGCGGGCAGCGCGGCCGGGGCGACGGGCACCGCGTCGCCGATGGCGGTGGTGAGCCAGGCACACGCGTCGATCTGGCGCAGTTGGGCCACGGTCAGGCTGGTGACCGGGGGTTGTTCGCGGGTCGCGAAGGCGGTGATGCCCGCGACGGCCAGCAGCAGGGTCACCACGCCGAGCGCGGTGCCGATCCGGGCGCGCGGACTCGCGGCACCCCAGCGACGGCGCGTGGAAAACACTGCGCGCCTGCCGAATTCCTTGGTCGCGGCGGCCGCGGCGGTCAGCCGTTCGGGGAGCGGGCGCGCTGGCTCGGGTTCGGCGGGGGTGAGCGGTGGCAGTGCGGCCAGCAGGGCCGCGATCTCGTGTTCGCGGCGGCCGATATCGTCGAGGACCGGGGCGGGCCACGGCGGCGGACCGCTCGGTTCGCCGCCGAGATACTCCAGGATCTGTCCGGGAGTGGGGCGCGCGGCCGGGTCCTTGCGCAGACAGGCCGCGAGCATCTCGAACAGCGGCTCGGGCACTCGGCTCAGGTCGGGCTCGCGCTGGGCGATATTGAACAGGGTGTAGGGCACCGACGGCGCGGCGAACGGGGTGACGCCCGAGGCCGCGAAGGCCAGCACCGAGCCGAGCGCGAAGACATCGGCGGCCGGGGTGATCTCGAGACCGAGCGCCTGTTCCGGCGCCAGGAACTCCGGTGTGCCGAGGGTGGTCTCGGTGGTCGACGGCCCGTTCACGGGGGTGATGCCGATCTCGCCGAGCCGTCCGCGATCGGCCGACAGCAGCACCGAGTCGGCCCGCAACCGCCGGTGGACCAGGCCCGCGCCGTGCACCGCGCGCAGCGCCGAGGCCAGCGAGGCCGCCAGCGCGCGGACGGCGGGGACCGGCAGCGGGCCGTGTTCGGCGACGGCCTGGTCGAGCCGCACGCCCGGCACGAACACCGAGGCCAGCCAAGGCTTTTCGGCATCGGCGTCGACATCGATCACGGTGGTGTTGTGCGCACCGGACACCCGCATCGCGGCAACGGCACTGTGCCGCAACCGGACCCGGAAGTCCGGCTCGCCGAGCAGTTCGCGCTGCGCCTGCTGGACCACGACCAGGGAATTGTCGGGACCGGCGGCCAGGACCGCGTGGAAGCCGGGTGCGGAATCGAGGGCGCCGAGCACCCGGTAGCGGCCGATGGTGCCGGGCTCGCCGGGGCCGGGAGGCTGGATCGTCATGAGGTCGGCAACTTCGCGAGAGCGGGGGCGAGCAGGGTGGCGGCGGTGTCGCAGGTGTCGGGTGGCTGCGGCAGATACGAGTAGTAGGTGGCGCGGACCTGTTCGGCGCGGTCGTCGCGGGTCGGGCGGACCATGACCAACAGCTCGCAGTAGTTCGCCGACTCGTGGTCGACGAAGACCTCGCGCCCGGCGATCGTCCTGGTCGGGCGGGCCTTGCCGCCGACCACATTGTCGGGTCGCGTGCGCTCGTCCATGCTGACGGCGAAGTAGCCCTCGCGCCCGGTCGCCGCGCAACCGTGCGGGGTGCGCTCGCGCACCGGGTCGCCGACGATCGGGCGGGTGACCGCGATGTCGATCAGTGAGCAGGCGTCGAGGGCGAGGACCGAGCCCGGTGGGTCATCGCGCAGCGGCGGATTCACCGCCAGGCGTCGGACCACCGCGGCCAGCGCCCGTTCGGCGGCCGGGCAGCCGTCGCCCTCGTTGACAGTCGCGCTCATGGTGAGAGCCAGCGGCACACCGCTCTGGGCGACCACGATGCGATCACAGTTGCGGGCCTCGCGATGACGGCCGAGGACCGGCATCCAGTTGATCGTCGAGCCCATCGACTGCTTGTTGGATGTCGACTCGGCGACCGGCACCCCGGTCTCCAGGCCCAGGTAGATCTTGCGGCCGGACGGCTCGAGGTAGTAGATGTGGCACCCCGTCACGCCGCCGGGCACGAGTTCGCCCACCGCGGTACCGATTTCGCCGATGACATCGGGTTTCAGCAGGGCGCAGATGTCGAGCCCGCGGGTCTCCTCGGGTGTCAGGGCCAGGGGCGGGTCGTCCATCGCCACCGCGGTGCCGTCGGTGCCGAGACCGCAGACCGCGATGGCGACCAGGGTCAGGGCGGAGACCACCGCGGCGACCGGGACCAGGCGCGGCCAGAGCCGTTTCGGCGGAGCGGGCGCCTGCGGTTCGGTCTGCGCGGTGCCGTCGGCCCAGCGCGCCGCCTCGGCGTGGGATTCGGCGATCCGCCTGCGGATGCGCACCGGCCACACCGGTTCGGCCTCGATCCGGCCCGCCAGGTCGAGCAGTTGCTCGGGGGTGGGACGCGCGGCCGGGTCCTTCGCCAGGCAGGCGTCGACGATCACGCGCACCGGCGGCGGGACGGCGCTGGTGTCGGGGGCGCTGTAGAGGACGTTGTAGAGCACCTGCGGCGTCGAAGGCGCGTCGAAGGGGCTGACACCGGTGGCGGCCATGGCCAGGATCGCCCCGACCGCGAACACGTCCGACGCGGCGGTGAGCGGGCGGCATTCGGCCTGCTCGGGCGACATGTACGCGGGCGAACCGAGGACGGTGCCGGTGGTGGTGAGGGCGAGATCGTCCTCGAGGGCGCGGGCGATACCGAAATCGATCACCCGGGGGCCGTCGTTGGTGAGCAGCACATTGCCCGGCTTGAGATCGCGGTGCACCAGGCCGGTGCGATGGATCTCGAGCAGGGCCATGGCCAGGCCGGTGGCCAGCAGCTTGAGACCGCTCACCGTCAGCTTGCCGAACTCGGCGATCATGTCCTGCAGGGCCGGACCGGCGATGTACTCCGAAGCGAGCCACGGTGTCTCGGAGTCGGCGTCGTGATCGACCACGCCCGCGGTGTAGGCGCCGGTGACCTGCTGGGAGGCGAGCACCTCGCGCCGGAACCTGGCCCGGAACTCCGGATTGCCGGTGAACTGGCGATGGATCTGCTTCACCGCCACCAGCCGCCCGTCGGGCCCCTGGCCCAGCAGCACCTGGCCCATCCCACCCTTGCCGATCACGGCCAGCAGGCGGTAGCGGCCCAGCTGGACCGGATCCTGCGCGGTCAGCGGTTTCATGCCCGCACCCCCTGTACTCACCACTGCCCGCCGAGCAGCGCGAACTGCGCGACGGCCTGACGGCGGACGTCGTCTTCCTGGTTGCTGTAGAGCCGCACCACGAACTCGCCGTGCCACACCAGACAGGCGAAGCGCCGGGCCGAGTTGCTGGTCGGATTCGGCCGGGCCGCCCGGTAGCAGTCGATCCCGTCGACCCCGGGCACACCCCGCATGGCCGAGTAGTCGGCGGCCAGCAGCGACCGGCGTTCGGTCTCGGCGAAGGCCGTCGCGGCGGGCTCGTCACCGGCGCGGTGCAGGAACTTGTTGTCCGACACCGCCACCGCGTCCATCGAGGCCGCCTCGAATTCGCGCATCCGGGCAGCGGGTTTGTCGAGCAGCAGGGCGTAGGCGCGGGGGCCGTAGAGCATGAAATCCCAGCGGTCGGGCCAGTATTCGCCGGTCTTGAGCGTGCGGGTCAGCAGATGGTCGCTGTCCAGGCGCAGGTTCGCGAGCTCGGCGGCCGGGGTGGGCACGAAGTTCGCCAGCTCGGCCAGTTGCGCGCGGTAGGTGCGCGCGAGCAGGTCGGTGAGCTGTTCCGGGTTCGGCTCGATGATCTTCGCGTACAGCCGGATGACCAGGTTCTGCCACACCAGCCAGCTGCCCGCGGTGGGCACGCCGGGACGCCAGTGACTGAGCGCGGCGGGGAACTCCGGCAGCACCAGGGGTGCGTTCTCGGTATTGGCGGTGAAGTCGGCGGCGGCCATCGCCTGCGCGGCCGCGGTGGCCTGGCCCGCGTCGGGCAGCGACAGGATGGTGATGGACAGGAACGCGTCGCGCTGCTCGTCGTCGACGTAGCCGTTGCCGCCGATGGCGCCGAAACCGGCCAGCACGTCGAACGGGCCCAGCGCGGTCTTCTGCACGCCGGAGAGCAGATCGTCGACCCCGCGTACCCCGACGACCACCCCGCCGCCGCGACCCATGGTGAACTCGGGATCGATCCGGTCGGCGAACAGCACGCGCTCGCCGATGCGCGCCGATTCCACCAGCGATCCGCGCACGCGGCTGGGCAGGTCGTCGAAATCGCCGGGAATCGGGGTCAGGGCGTAGTCACCGTGATCGGGGACGACGGGCTCGTCCCCACATCCCGCGGCGAACAGCACTGTGAGCGAGAGCGCCACCGCCAGGCAGCGCGACGGATGACGCACGAACAATCCCTCCCCGAACTCTGCGGTGAACCTATCACCTGGGCATTCGCCGCGGCTACCGCGCGGGCAACCGGCCGACGGCCTGGCGCATGAGCGGATCGGCGACCTTGCACAGGGCGCCGGTGGTCTCGTCCGGGTCGGAGACCAAGACCTCGACGATCTCGCGGTAGGTCTGCCCGACATTGCGGAAGCGGTGGACCCGGCGGCATTCGTGGAGGTTCATCGACGCGAAGGTCTCGTCCTCGACCAGCACGCCGTCGCCGATATCGATCACCTTCTCCTCGATCGAGGTCTGCGACCGCTGCGGCTGGGACAGCACGATCCGCACGGTGGTCTCCCCGCGCCATTCGCACGTGTGGGCCGACTGTGAGGTGGGCGCGCCGAGGGTGGCGGTGTCGATCAGGGCGCACGGGTCGACCGTGGACAGGGAAGCCTGCGCGGCGGGCGCGGGGGCCAGGGTGGCGAGGGCGGCGGTGAGGCGGTCGACGGTGTGCTCGGCGAGGGCGCAGTCCGCGCGGGTGAAGGTGTCGACGGTGATGCCCCACCGATGTCCGCCGGCGCCACCGTCGACGGCGAACGCGCAGTCCTCGCCGCGACGGGCGATGGCATAGCCGTTGACCACCTCGGCGCCTGCCGTGAAAGCCTCGGTGGCCGCGCCGATTTCGACGGCGAGGCGGGCGCCGCCGGAGCTGGCGTCGCAGCCCCAGCTCGAGGTCATCTGCCAGCGCCAGGCGGCGACCGAGGTGGCGGCCTTGGCGGCGACATCGGCGGGCAAGGTCTCGCCGAGCGCGTCGCGGACCCAGTCGCAGGTGTCGGTGCCGCGCAACTGGTCGAGAGCGGGGAGGGTGGCGGTGACTTCGGCCGGCGGCTTCGGGTCGTCGCCACCGCGCAGGACCACCGCGGTCAGCGCGCCCGCCAGGATCACCGCGACCGTCGCGGCGATGCCGATCCGTATTCCGGTGCGCCGCTTGCGGACCGGCTGCGCGGGCGCCATCGAGCCCGGGTGCGGGGTCGCCAGGTTCGCCGGAATGATCTGGGTCGCTTCGGGATCGGAGGTCAGCGCGACCAGATTCCTGGTCTGCTCGGCGATCTGGGTATGCACGGGCGCGGGCCACGGCTGGGCCTGGACCGGGAGGACACCGAGATAGTCGAGGATCTGGGCGGGCGTCGGCCGGGCGCGGGGGTCTTTGCGCAGGCAGCCCGCGATCAGTTCGCGCAGCGGCTCGGGGACCTGGTCGAGCTGCGGTTCGCTGTGCACGATATTGAACAGGGTGTAGGGCGCGGAGGTGGCGGCGAAGGGGCTGGTGCCGGTCGCGGCCATGCACAGCAGCGAGCCAAGGGAGAAGACATCGCTGGCCGAGGTGACCGGGGCGCTGTTGGCCTGCTCCGGGGACATGTACGCGGGCGAGCCGACGACCGCGCCCACCTCGGTGAGCGGGGCGGAGCCGAGCCCGGCCGCCTGGGCGATACCGAAGTCGATCACGCGGGGGCCGTCGGCGGCCAGAATCACGTTGGCGGGCTTGAGATCCCGGTGCACCAAGCCCGCGCTGTGGATCGAATGCAGAGCCGAGGCCAGGCCGGAGGCGAGGGTGCGCAGGGCAGGTACGGGCAGTGGGCCCAGCTCGCGGACCGCTTTATCCAGCGGCACGCCCGGAATGAACACCGAAGCCAGCCAGGGTGATTCGCTCGCGGTGTCGAAGTCGACCACGGCGGCGGTGAACGCGCCCGACACGCGCGCCGAGATCGCGACCTCGCGTTCGAAGCGCGCGCGGAACTCGCGGTCGTCGAGCAGGTGCGCGTGGATCTGCTTGATCGCCACGAAACGGCCGTCCGGCCCGGTGGCCAGCAGCACCCGGCCCATCCCACCCGCGCCGAGCACCCCGCGGATGCGGTAGCGGCCGATCACCGCTGACTCGGTCGGCGACAACGGCTCGATCATCGCGGTAACTCCCCCACTCCTGGTCGCCAGCAACCTAGCATCCCGGCGCGGCGCTAGCGGGTGGGGCGCGGTGGCAGCCAGGTCGGGGTGAGCACGGCGCTGACCAGGATGACCAGGCCCAGCAGCGCGATGGTGGTGGACATCGCCAGCCACTGGGTGGCCAGCGCGACGAAGGCGAACACCCCCAGCGCCACGATCTCCGACAGCAGACCCGACACCGAGGTGACGGTGGCGCGCGCCGGTCCCGCGATGCTGTCCTGGAGCCGGGCGCCCGCGATGACCTCGGCATTGAAGTCGATGCCGTAGGCGATACCGATGCCGACGAACCCGATCCACAGCATGGCCGTGCCACCCATCCCGACCGCCAGCGCACCGGCGATGAACAGCAGGCCCGCCACGAACAGCGCGATGGCGAGGGTGCGTGCCGAGACGGCCTCGGTGCGGCCCGCCAGCAGCGAACCGAGCAGCGAACCCACCACCGTCACCGCGATCAGCAACGCCGAGGTGCTGGTGGAGGCACCGCCGGAGACGGCCAGCAGGCCGAAGTACTCGTCGAAGGCGGTGACGCCGTAGAGCAGCGCGCCGAGGAGGACACCGCGGCGCACGCGGCGCACGCGCAGGGCCTCGCCGAGGCCGGTGCGCAGCATCGTCAGGTAGCGGGAGGACACGGCGTCGCCCGTGGTCGCTTGCTCGTCGCGGGCGTGATCGTCCCTGGGGGCGGACTCGTCATCGGCGCTGGCCGACAGTGTGTCGCCGCTGCCTCGGAACGGCGTGCCCGGATCGCGGGCCGGTGTGGGCATGGCGTGGGGGCCGAGGCGGTCGGGGGTCGGTGGGGTGTCGTCGAGGTCGTCGACGGCGGTGGCGGAGATGGCGACCGGGGGGCGTGGGAGGAGCAGGGCGGTGCCGGTGTGGAGTAGCGCGATGCCGACGCTGACCCAGCCGACCAGGGCGTATCCGCCGAGGGCGTAGAGCGGGGCCGCCGCCAGGATCGCCACGAGGACGGTGGATTCCTGGGCGCCGCGCGACCAGCCCATGATCGAGGCGTAGGCGTTCGGGGCGCCACGGGCGACCAGGTCGTCGTAGATCAGGGCCTCGAAGGTGCCCGATTCGAGTGCGCCCGCGATACCCCACACCACGAAGCCGAGCGCGAAGCCGGCGAAGGAGGGCGCGATCATCCACAGTGCGAAACAGGTGCCCTGGAGCAGGCAGCTCGCGATGAGCAGGGCGCGGCGCGAGACGGTGTCGGCCCAGGCGCCCGAGGGCACCTCGAGCACGAACGCCGTCACCGACCACATGGCCAGCAGCAGCGAGATCTGGGCGGTGCTCAGGCCGTGGTCGGCGAAGAGCACACCGTAGAGGGCATAGATCGGCAGCAGGTCGCGGGTGCCCCGGAACAGGACCGCGCGCACTGTGAGGCCGCGGACGTCGACCGGGTCAGCGGTCAAGCGCCTGACCACCGCGACGGCTCGGCGAACGAGCCGGGATCAACAGTCGTAGACCAGCATGCTCATGCACACCATGGTTCGCCGGGCGCCCGCCGCACGTCAAGGGCTTTTACCCGAGCGGGATCCAGCCGCTGGCGGAGAGCGAATCGTCGTCGTCGGAGGTGCCTTCGTTGAGGTCGTTGATCAGTTCCGAGACCGGGTGCGAATCGCTGTAGTGATAGCCCTGGGCCAGCGCGAAACCGAGTTCGGTGAGTACCGCGGCCTGGTATTCGGTTTCCACGCCCTCGGCGATGACCTGTAGGTCCAGCGACTTGCTGAGCGCGGCGATCACGCCGAGCAGCGGCGGCGCGGGCGAGTCCGAGCGGATCGCGGCGACGAAGGACTGGTCGACCTTGAGGATGTCGCTGGGGATGGTGGCCAGGCGGCTCAGCGAGGAGTAGCCGGTGCCGAAGTCGTCGATGGCGATGCGCACGCCCCGGTCGCGCAGGGTGTGCAGGTTGGTGATGGCGGTCTGCGACTCGGCGGCCAGTTCGCTCTCGGTGACCTCGAGGACGAGTTGGTCGGCGGGCCAGCCGGTGTCGGCGAGGATGGTCGCCACCCGGTCGGCGTAGCCCGTTTCGGCCAGTTCGAGGCCGGAGACGTTGACATTGAGGGTCAGGTCCAGGGAGGCGAAGCTCTCCTGCAGCCGCGCGGCGTCGGCGCAGGCGCGGCGCAGCACCAGTTCGTCCAGGTCGGAGATGAGGTCGTATTCCTCGGCGACCCGGATCAGGCCCTCGGTGGTGACCTCGGGCTGGGCATTGGACGACCAGCGCAGCAGCGCCTCGACACCGACCGCCTGGCCGCCGTCCTCGGTGAGGCTCACGATCGGCTGATAGTGCACGTCCAGGGCGCCGCGGTCGATCGCCTCGCGCAGTTCCACCGCCAGCGGCAGCTGCCGCGAGGACTCGAGCACCGTGCGGTTGCGGCCCGCCTGCTTGGCCCGGTACAGGCCCACATCGGCCCGGCTGATCAGCAGCGATCCGGATTCGCCCGGCTGCCAGGAGGTGACACCGGCCGAGCAGCCCATGGTCACCGCGGCGCGCAACTGCTCGGTGAGCAGGATGGCGGCCTGTTCGGTGGTGCCGGGCAGCAGCAGCGCGAAGACGTCACCGCCGAAGCGGGCCAGCACCTGATCGGGGGCGAGCAGGTCGAGCCAGGTGTCGGCGACGCGTTGCAGCACGGCGTCGCCGGCGCGGTGGCCGAGGTGATCGTTGATCTTCTGGAAGCGGTCCAGGTCGACCAGCACCAGCGACAGCCCGTGCCCGCCGCGCCCGGCCGCGTCGATCGCCGGGTTGAGCTGCTTCTCGAAGCCGCGGCGGTTGAGCAGGCCGGTGAGCACGTCGATATCGGCGTCCGAGGCCATCCGGGTGAGGATGCCGACGACCACGCCCGCGCCGAAGGTGACCCCGGCCGGGATCAGGCCCGACCACCAGGGCAGACCGCGATCGGGCAGCACCCACAGGCACAGCGCCATCGCGAAACCGATGTGCGCGGCGGCGAAGGGCCAGGCGAAGAACAGCGCGGCGTCGCAGGCGACGAAGACGTAGAACGAGGCCAGCGTGATACCGCCGACCAGGTTGGGGAAATCGTGCACCGCGACGGTGACCAGCACTGTCGCGGTCGCGAGGTAGGCGTGGTGCAGGGCGTGCGGCATGCGCGGGCCCCAGGCCAGCAGCGTGAGCCCGAGGACCAGCGCGACCGCGGCCGCGATGCCGACCAGTAACCGGCTGCCGTCCTCGACGCCCGTGACATCCAGGGCACGCGTGTCAGCCGGTGCGATCGCAGTGATGGTCAGGCCGAGGACACCGCCGAGGACGTAGAACGCCCCCGTTGTCCTGGCCATGACCTTTGCCGTCGCCAACGCCGATGCCGCCCGCACCCGGGTTCGGGTATCGCCGCGCGCCCCGATTCCTCGCACGAGCACCAGCCTAGATGTTGTCGGGTCAGGTCGTTTGCCACATGCTACAAATGCCCACCTGGCCAACAGTGAAGAGGTCTACGGTTTCAATACCTCGGTGCCGACGAACGGCACCAGCGCCGCGGGCACCCGCACCGAACCGTCGGCCTGCTGGTGGTTCTCCAGGATGGCCACGATCCAGCGCGTGGTCGCCAGGGTGCCGTTCAATGTGGCCGCGATCTGCGGTTTCCCGTTCTCGTCGCGGTAGCGCACCGAGAGCCTGCGCGCCTGGAAGGTGGTGCAGTTCGAGGTGGACGACAGCTCGCGGTAGGTCTGCTGGGTGGGGACCCAGGCCTCGCAGTCGAACTTGCGCGCCGCCGAGCTGCCCAGATCGCCGGCCGCGGTGTCGATGACCCGGTAGGGCACATCGATGGCGGCCAGCATCTCGCGCTCCCAGGCCAGCAGGCGCTGGTGCTCGGCGTCGGCCTGCTCGGGGGTGGTGTAGACGAACATCTCCACCTTGTCGAACTGGTGCACCCGGATGATGCCGCGGGTGTCCTTGCCGTAGCTGCCCGCCTCGCGGCGGAAGCACGACGACCAGCCCGCGTAGCGCTTGGGGCCCGCGCTCAGGTCGAGGATCTCCTCGGCGTGGTAGCCCGCCAGCGGCACCTCCGAGGTGCCGACGAGGTAGAGGTCGTCGTCGGCGAGGTGGTAGACCTCGGCCGAGTGCTGACCGAGGAAGCCGGTACCGGCCATGATCTCCGGACGCACCAGCACCGGCGGGATCATCATGGTGAACCCGTTGGCGACGGCCTTCTGCGCGGCCAGCTGGAGCAGACCCAGCTGCAACAGCGCGCCGTGGCCGGTGAGGAAGTAGAACCGCGAGCCCGACACCTTGGCGCCGCGCTCCATGTCGATCAGGCCCAGCGACTCGCCGAGTTCCAGGTGATCCTTCGGCTCGAAGTCGAACTCCGGTGGGGTGCCGACGGTTTCGAGCACGATGTAGTCGTCCTCGCCGCCCGCGGGCGCGCCCTCCTGCACCACATTGGAGATGGCGCGGTGCGCGGCGTCGAGGTCGGCGTCGGCCGCGTGCTGGGCGGCCTCGGCCTCTTTGACCTTGGCGGACATGTCGGTGGCGGCGGCCAGCAGGGCCGGGCGCTCCTCCTTGCTCGCCTTGCCGATCACCTTGCCCATGGCCTTGTGCTCGGCGCGCAGGGTGTCGGCGGTGGCCACGGCGGCGCGGCGCGCGGCGTCGGCTTCCAGCAGCGCGTCGACGAGGGCGGGGTCCTCGCCGCGGGCCCGCTGCGAGGCACGCACGGCTTCCGGGTTCTCGCGCACGAATCGGAGGTCGATCATAGGAAAACAGCCTAGTAGTGCGCGCAACGGATAATCTTTCGCCCCTATGCCAAGCGGGCAGGACAGGAGCATAGTTGCGGTGTGAGTACTTCTTTCGACACCGCCGGGATAGATGCCGCACTCGCCGATCTCACTCAGGGGGAGAAGACCTGGGCCGCGACCGACCTGCGCCGCCGCCGCGAACTGCTCGACGAACTGCACGCGATCACCGCGCGCGAGGCGCAGGCGTGGGTGGACGCCGCGCGCGTGATCAAGAAGCTCGACGCCGACAGCCCGCTGCTCGGTGAGGAGTGGATGTCGGGCCCGATGACCATGCTGGCCGGCGCCAAGGCACTGAGCGAATCGCTGAGCGCGCTCGAGCAGGGCCGCAGCCCGCTCGACGGTGTCGCCCTCGGCAGCGCGCCCGGCGGCCGGGTGAGCGTGCCCGCGCTGCCGCACGGCATCTACGACAAACTGCTGCTCAGCGGGTTCTCCGCCGATGTCTGGCTCAGGCCCGGTGTCGACGCGGGGACCGCGCGGCGCAAGGCGGGCCTGGCCCAGCTCGACCCGGCGGCGACCAACGGGGTCGGCGCGGTGCTCGGCGCGGGCAACATCATGTCCATCGCGCCGCTGGACACCCTCTACGAGCTCTACGCCAACAACCGCGTGGTCGCGCTCAAACTCAACCCGATCACCGACCCGCTGCTGCCGGTGTTCCAGACCATCTTCGCGCCGTTCATCGCGCTGGGCCTGGTACGCATCCTCACCGGCGGCGCGGCCGAGGGCGGCTATCTGGTGAACCATCCGCAGGTGGCGCACGTGCACATGACCGGCGGCGCGCCGACCCACGACGCCATCGTCTGGGGCACCGGCGAGGAAGGCGAGCGGCGGCGCGCGGCGGGCACGCCCGCGCTGGACAAGCCGATCACCAGCGAACTGGGCGGGGTCGCGCCGGTCATCGTGGTGCCCGGCGAGTGGTCGGCCGCCGACCTGAAGTTCCAGGCCGAGCATGTGGCGACCATGCGCCTGCACAACGGCGGCTACAACTGCGTGGCCGCGCAGACGGTGGTGCTGGCCGCCGACTGGCCGCTCAAGCAGCAGTTCCTCACCGAACTGCGTGCCGCCGTCGACGCCGCGCCCGCCCGCACCGCCTACTACCCCGGCAGCGACAACCGTGTCGCGGGCGCGCTGGAGAGCTACCCCGACGGCGCCCGCGCCAACGGCCGCGTGCTGGCCGAGAACCTGCCCGCCACGGGCACCGCGCTGCTGCGCACCGAGTACTTCTCCCCCGTGCTCGGCGTGGTCGAACTGCCCGGCACCGGCACCGAATTCCTCGGCAACGCGGTCGATTTCGCCAACGACGAGCTGATGGGCACGCTCGGCGCCAACGTCATCGCCGATCCGGCCACCATCAAGGCACTCGGCGGCGCGCTCGACACCGCGATCGAGAACCTGCGCTACGGCACGGTCGCGATCAACTCCTGGACCGGCCTGGCCTTCCTCACCCCGCGCGCGAGCTGGGGCGCCTACCCCGGCCACACCCTCGACGACATCCAGAGCGGCGTCGGCGTCGTACACAACGCCTTCCTGCTCGACGATGTCGAGCGCACGGTGGTCCGCGGCCCGTTCCGGCCCGCCCCGCGCTCGATCCTGGGCGGCGAGTTCGCCACCACCCCGAAGCCGCCGTGGTTCGTCTCCAACAAGACCGGCACGGGCACCGGCCGCAAGCTGACCGAGTTCTACGGCGACGGCAAGATCCGCCGCCTGCCGGGCATCTTCGTCTCCGCCCTGCGCGGCTAGCCCGGCCCGCCGGGGACGCGCGCGCCCGCGTCTCCGGCACAGGTCGTGGCACAGCGGCGGACGCACTGCCATGATGGACCGCGATGTCGAAGAAGCAGAGTGAACCAGCACAGGAATCCGGGTCCGCGGCGCGTGGACGCGGCGGCTCGCTGCATCTGTCGGCGAACAAGCTGCGCTGGGGCATGCTCATCGGCGCCCTCGGCGCGGTGCTCGCCGCCCTGGTGACGATGACCGTCACCGGTTTCGACAGCGACAAGGTCGAGGCCCACCAGCCCGGCGCCGAGCCGGTGGTCAGGGACAAGGAGTTCAGCAGCGCCGCCGAAGGCGACTGCCTGAGCTGGACCAAGCCCGACCGCAGCGACCTGGTGAAGGTGAACTGCGCCGACAAGCACCTGTTCGAGGTCGCCGGGGTGATCGACCTGAGCGCCTACCCGGGCCGGGAGTTCGGCGACGGCACCCGGCACCCGGATTCGCTGCGGATGACCGAACTGCGCGACGAGCACTGCGTCAGCGCGGTGCAGCGCTACCTGGGCGGGCGCTTCGACACGCGCGGCAAGTACACCGTGAACGTGATGTCGCCGAGCCCGGCGGGCTGGCAGCACGGCGACCGGACCCTGCGCTGCGGCGTGCAGGTGGCGGCCACGACCACCACCCCGGCCTCCACCGGCAGCATCGCCGAGGGCGACCAGTCCAAGGTCCACGACGCGGGCACCTGCCTGGGTATCAGCCAGAACCTGCCGACCGATCCGGTCGACTGCGCGCAGCCGCACGCGGTGGAGATCGTCGGCACCGTCGACCTGGCCGCCAACTTCACCGGCGGCCCGCCCTCGGAAGCCGACCAGGACAAGTACGTGGAGGCCGAATGCAACCGGCTCGCCACCGACTATCTCGGCAGCCCCGACGCCATCCGCAACAAGACGCTGACGATGTTCTTCGACGTTCTCGAACCGACCAGTTGGCTCGCGGGCAGTCACAAATTGGACTGCTGGCTCGGAAAGGGTGTCGACCGTGAGGGTTTCGCGCCGATCGTCGGCTCGGCCCGCGGGGAGATCCTGATCGACGGGCAGGCTCCGGTACCGCCGCCGAACACCGGCCGCTCCACCCCGGCGCCGCTGCCCGGCGCGGCCCCGCTGCCGCCGCAGCCGCAGCCGCGGTGACCGTGGCCGACCGGATGTCGCCGGAGCGGTTCGAAGAGCTGGTCAGCGATGCGCTGGACCGGATTCCGCCCGAACTGACCGAGGCCATCGACAACGTCGTCGTGCTGGTCGAGGACCGCAACGACGAGGAGCCCTCGCTGCTCGGGCTCTACCACGGGATCGCGCTGACCGAACGAGACAGCTTCTACGCGGGTTCGCTGCCGGATACCATAACCATCTATCGAGAGGCTATTCTCGACATCTGCAGCACGGACGACGAGGTGGTCGAGGAGGTAGCGATCACCGTGATCCATGAAATAGCACACTATTTCGGGATTGACGACGACCGGTTGCATGAGCTGGGATGGGGTTAGCGAAAAAAGGGTGGGGAATCGATGGAACCGAACGTCCCGCTCTCGCGTCCTATCACTCGTAGGGGGAATTCTCGTGGTTCCCGATAGTCGCCACCAGAAGGAGTCGGGTCATGGTTGGACACGTTCTCGTCGCACCTGAAATCGTCCTCGCCGCCGCCGCCGAGCTCGATCTGCTCGCCGAACGGCTCGCCGTCGCCGCCGGTCTGGCCGGGCCGACCACCCACGTGCTCCCCTCCGGAGCCGAAGAGGTCTCGCTGCTGGCCGCCTCGCACTTCAACCGCGCCGCGGGTACCCACGACGGCGCGATGGCGCAGGGCATCCTCGAGCTGCACCACGCCGCCGCGACGCTGCGCTCGCAGCTGACCACCCACATCGGCGAGGACGTGGCCCGCGCGGCCACCATCAACGCCGTCCAGGTGTAGCCGTACCCGATCCGCCGACGATCGTTCACTCAGGGGAGAAACAACAATGACCGCAGGGATCACCGGGGTCTTCTGGCTACCGCGTATGGCCGAGATCAACTCGACCACCCTCAACACCGGTGCGCACGCCGTACCGATCGCCGCAGCGGCCACGTCGTGGGGGACACTGGCCGCTGCCTGGGGTGACGCGACCTTCACGATCACCCGTGTGATCGCCGAGGTGGGCGTTGGCCTGCAGGGTGTCAACGGTCTGGCCGTGCTCGGCCGGCTCGCGCCGTTCCTCGCCTGGACCGGTCAGCAGAGCGCGATGGCCGGTGTGATGAGCGCCAAGGCCACCGCCAACGCCACCGCCTACACCGTGGCCTCGCTGGCGATGCCAAGCCTGCCCGAGATCGTGGCCACCAACGCGGCGGTCACCGCCTCGGCCAATCCGCCCGGTGTCGTCTCCGGCGCCTTCGAGGTCGCCGAGGTCGCCCGCCACGCGATGGACGTCCGCGCCGCGCTGGTGATGGAGACCTACGAGGCGGCCACCACCGCCACCGTCACCACCCCGGGCGAGTTCTCGATGCCGCCGCAGATCGCCAGCGGCGCGGGCTCGGCCACCGAGGGCGACTTCGGCGGCGACCCGATCTCCACCGCGATCGGCGCGGCGCAGGCCCTCGTGTCCAACCCGGGCGTGGTCAGCGCGGCCACCCAGGCGGCCAATGTCGCGGGCAGCGTCGTCTCCGGCGGCGTCGGCACGGCGGGCAACATCGCGTCCTCGGCGCTGTCGGCGGCCACCACCGCAGGCACCGTGCCCGCCACCGCCGCGGCGCCGGTCATGGCCGGTCTCGGCGCGGGGGCCGCGGGCGGCCTGTCCACCGTGTCGGCCGGTCTCGGCGGCTCCGCGTTCGCGCCGGGTCAGCTGAAGCTGCCCGAGGGCTGGGGCGCTCCGGCGGCCAGCACCCCCGCGGCGGCCCCGGTCACCGAATCGGTGGTCAACCGGGTCGACAGCGCGCCGGTGCGCAACAACACCGGGCACGGGGCCAACCCGCTGCTCGGCCGCGGCGCCAAGGGCGAGGACGACGACGAGCACGACGCCGTCGACTACGGCCGCTCCAACGAGCAGTTCACCGACGGGCGCTACGCAGCCGAGGGCGTGATCGGCGCCGACCTCGCCGGATCGGCCAAGTGACGGTCCTGGGCGGGGGCAGCGGGGGATCGCTGCTCGAGGCCGTCGTGCTCTCGCTCGACGAGATGCAGTTCCTCCTGGAGAAGCTGCAGTTCGACGAGATGCCCGTCGTCCTCGATGCCTTGGGGCGCTACGACAACGTGACCGCGCACGACGCGGCCATGAATGCCGCCGAGGCCGTGCTCACCGAACGCGAGCTGGTGTTCGGTGACACGGTCGCGCCCGAGCTCGCCGAGCGCCTGCGGGTGCTCTACCGGCCGCAGTGGATCATCGCGCTGCGGTGGGTGGTCGCGGGCCAGGTGAATCGATTCTGTCTGGCGCAGGGCGACGACCGCGCGGTCGTCGCCCTGCGCGGGCCGGATTCCTATGTCGTCGACGATGCCGGTCTCGATCTGCCCGGCGCGGTTCTGCACGCGCTCGGGCAGACCGAGGCACTCGAGCTGTACGGGATGAACGCGCCCACCGACGATCTCGCCCCGATCTTCGGCGACACCGGTGACGCGGCGGCCACCACCGCCCGGCTGGCGAAGGTCGGCCACCCGGCCACCGACGCCCAGACACTGGCCTCGGCCCTGGTGGAGATCCACTCCTACGCCGAGATCGTCGGCGTCGCCTACGGTGACGGCACCCGCGACATCCAGGACAACCACATCGCCGTGTTCAACACGCGCGCAGGCCGTTTCATCATCACGGCCAGCGTCGCCGACGACGGGGTGAAGTGGTCGTCGATCGCCACTGGCTCGGCCGCGCGCCTGCGCACGGCCGTCGCCGACCTGATCGAATCCCTGCCGGTGCGTAGCGAATTCAAGGCCGCGGCCGCCGAGAGCTGAGTACTAGCCCATCGGATCGTCGGCGGTCGGTTCGGCCTTCACCGTGAACGGCGGTGTGAACCTGCCCCAGCGCAGGCACTCCCAGCCGCCGTCCTCGGTGGGCAGCAGTTCGATCGTCTCGGTGTTGTCGAGGTGGTTGTTCGTCGTGAACGGCGGCGCCACCCCGGCCAGCGCCTTGCCGACCAGGCGCATGGCGGCACCGTGGTTCACCACCATCACGTCGCCCGCGCCGTCGCCGGTGAGGTACTCCTCGCGCAGGCCACCCAGCACGGGCAGGATGCGGTCGAGCACCTCCTGGCCGGATTCGCCGCCGGGGGCACGGGCGTCGAGTTCGCCGAGATGCCAGCCGCGGTAGATGCGCTGGAACAGGCCGTGTGCCTCCGGATCGGAGCGGCCGTGCAGGTCACCGACCTGGACTTCGAAGAGACCGTCGAGCACCTGGGCCGACGTGCCGGTCGCCGCCTCGATATAGCCCGCGGTCTGGCGGGCGCGCAGCGCCTCCGACGACACCAGCACCCGCGGCGGGGTCAGCAGGCCGGAACCGAACGCCTTCGCCTGCGCCACACCGCGTTCGGTGAGTGGCAGGCCCGGCACCCTGGTGTCGAGAATGCGGGCGACATTGCCCTCGGTCTCGCCGTGACGCACCAGGATCAGCTTCGCGCGTGCCGTCATAGGTCGGCGACTCCTTTTCGCAGCTGGGTGAGCCATTCGGCGGCGGGCTCGTCCGACGGGGGCGGGGTGCCGACGGCCGCGGTGGCGGGCCAGGAACCGAGAAACCGCACCCGGGCCGTGCGGTGCAGGGCCTTGAGCGTCTCGGCGACGGCCGGGTCGTCGAGGTGGCCGACGCAGTCGAGGTAGAAACGGTAGGTGCCCATGCCGGTACGCGTCGGGCGGGATTCGATGCGGGTGAGATCGACACCGCGGGTGGCGAATTCGGCGAACGCGCGCATCAGCGAACCGGGCTCGTTGGGCAGTTCGAGCACGATCGAGGTGCGGTCGGCGCCGGTGGCCTGCGGGGCCACGCCGGGCCGGGTCACCAGCACGAAACGGGTGATGGCCTGATCGTGGTCGGCCACACCCTCGGCCAGCGCGACCAGACCCAGCCGCTCCCCCGCCAGCGCCGTCGACACCGCCGCGTCGGCCCTGCTCGCGGCCACATCCTCGGCGGCCGCCGCGTTGGACGCGGAGATGTAGGGCTGCGCCTCGGGCAGCGTGCGCGCCACCCACTCCCTGACCTGCGCCCCGGCCACCGGGTAGGCGGCGAGCGAGCGCACCTGGTCCAGGGTGGTGCCCGGCCGGGCCAGGATCGCGAAACTCACTTCCAGCTCGGTCTCGGCGATGATCTGCAACCGGGGGCCGATGGCCAGCGAGTCCAGGGTGGCCGGGATCGAGCCCTCGACCGAGCTCTCGATCGGGACGACGGCGGCTTCGACGTCCCCGGAGCGGATCAGATCCAGCGCCGCCCCCTGGCTGGGCGCGGCGATCCGCTCGACGGGCCCGTCGAAGGCCCCCGATTGCTCGAACTTCACCAGAGCCATCTCGGTGAACGTTCCGGACGGCCCGAAATACCCAATACGTGGCACTGGGCTATTTTAGCGGCTGGTGCCGCGGGTTTTCGGCCCTGTGAGCCTCGCATCCGAGGGGCGATACTTCGGCTTCGCCGGGACGTCTCGCCCCTCGGATGCGAGGCGGCCGAAAACCGTGGGGGTTGGGTTTTCGGGGTGGCGTTGGTGGCGTCGGGTGGGGTGTGCCGTCGCGAGAGTTGGTTGCGAGTCGGACGGTGCTTGGGTTTGGTGGCGTCAGATGTATCTGTCTGTTGCGGGCGCGGCGGTGCTAGGGGTCCAGGGTCGCGAGGGCGGCGGTTACTTCTTTTTCGTGTGCGGCCTGGGTTTCGATGCCGAGCAGGACGGTGCGGGTGGCTTCTATGGCGGGGGGCTTGAGGCCCTTGAGGAATGCCAGGTCGGGGGTGGTGAGGGCGGTGGGGATGTCTTCGCCGCAGAGGGCGGCGACCGTGCCGGCGACGACGGCGAGGGCGCGGGGGCCGCTGGTGGTGCGGGCGACGAAACCGTGGTCGGCGTGGGCGATGCCGGCCAGGAAGGCGGCCAGGTCGAGGTCGGGGATGTCGACGTCGACGGGGTCGGGGGTGCTGCCTTCGGGGCGGAGCAGGCCCGCGACCAGGCTGCGGCGGGCGGGGGTGGAGAGGGTGACCAGGACGGGTTCGTGGTCGTCGTGCGTCATCCGATCACCGTAGACGGGAATTCTCGACAGTTCATAAGGGGTGTCCTCTTGCACGGAGCGGCTTCGTAACTTAGCTTAGGTTTACCTAATCGTCAGTCCGCGGAGGTTGTCATGTCGAGCCCCACCACGATCGTCGCGCCGACCACCGCGGAGCGGGTGCGCAGCGCTTGTGCGCACGCGGAGACCGCGGTGCTCGCGTTGCCCGGCATCGATCCGGTTCCCACCACGCTGCATCACCTGCGGCGCTGTGGCGATGCCGTGATCGCGGTTCCGGCGGCGTCGATCGCGGCGGCCCTGGCGGCCACGGCCAACGAGACCTCGGCGGTCCTCGAACTCACCGACCACGCGCCGCTGCCGCTGCGCGAGCCGGTGCGGGCGCTGGTCTGGCTGCGCGGCTGGGTGCGGCAGGTGCCAGCGCAGGCGCAGCGCGCGCTGGCGGTGGAGATCGCCAAGGAGTACCCGCACCCCGGCCTGCTCGACATCGGCCACACCACCACGCTGCTGCGGGTGGTGGTGAACTCGGCGGTGCTCGCCGACACCTCCGGTGCCGAATCCGTCGACCACGCCGACCTGCGCGCCGCCTCCCCCGACCCGTTCTGCCAGATGGAAAGCGCCTGGCTGCAGCACATGGCCGAGGACCACGCCGATGTCGTCGCCCAGCTCTCGCGGCACCTGCCCACCCGCCTGCGCGGCGGCATGGTGCACCCGCTGGCCATCGACCGCTACGGCCTGACCCTGCGCGTGGAGGGCCCCGAGGCCGACCACGATGTGCGGCTGCCCTTCGCCACGCCCGCCGACGACGTGGAATCGCTGAGCAAGGCCGTGCGCATCCTGGCGGGCTGCCCGTTCCTGAACGGCCTGCGCCGCATCTGATCCCGGCCTGCCTAGACTTCGCTGCAGCCGGTCGGCGCGACGCCGGCCCGACCGACAGCGAAGGAGCAGGCGCCTGAACGCCGGAGCGCAGACCCCGCCACCGCAGACCCGCGAGCTCAGCCGCCGCGAGATCCAGTGCGAGATCGTCATCGTGTTGCTGGTGACCTTCGGGCTCAGCGGCATCAGCGCGGCCCTGTCGCTGATCGACTCGGCGCTCTCGCCCGGTGGCGTCGGCGGACGGACGGTCGCGCTCAACGCCTCCCGCTCCAACAATTCCCTGCTCGACCTGCTCTTCCAGCTCGTCGGTGTGACCCGGCTGCTGGCCTGGGCGGCGCTGGGCCTGTACCTGCTGTGGCGCAGCGGGATCGGGCCCCGGCTGATCGGTCTGGCCAGAATCCGGCGCGCCGATGTGCTGCCGGGAATCGGGCTGGCCGCGCTGATCGGCCTGCCCGGCCTGGCGCTGTATCTGATCGCGCACGCGCTGGGCTTCAGCGTGACCATCGTGCCCAGTTCGCTCTCGGAACACTGGTGGCGGCTACCGGTGCTGGTGGCCTCGGCGTGCGCGAACGCGGTGGCCGAGGAAGTGCTGGTGGTGGCCTATCTGCTCACCCGGCTGCGCAAGCTGGGGTGGTCGGAGAACTCGGCACTGCTCACCTCGGCGCTGCTGCGCGGCAGCTACCACCTGTATCAGGGCCTCGGCGGCGGGATCGGCAATATCGTGATGGGGATCATCTTCGGCCGCTACTGGCAGAAGACCAACAGATTGTGGCCGCTGATTCTGGCCCACGCGCTCATCGACGCGGTCGCCTACCTCGGCTACAACGTGCTGCGTGGACGCGTGTCGTGGCTGCCATGACCGGCGTGTCGCGGCGAGTTCGGCCACTCGACCGCGTTTCGCGCTAACACCGGCGCCCCCGCGGGGTATCCAGTAGTGACCGAGCGCGCACAACCGGCCCGCGCTCCCGACGATCAGTAGAGTTTCACGGTGATGAACGGCGACGATCCACGCAGGCGCCGGGTGCCGCCACCCCAGGGCCGCCCCGGTCAGCCGCCGCTGCCACCCGCCGAGGCCGGCCCCGCGGGCGGTCGACGCCCGCCCGGCGGCGACCCCATGGCCGCGCGCCGCACGCCACCGCCGGGCGGCCCCGGCCGACGCCCCGTCCCGCCACCGGCCGACGGACAGACCGTCCGCCACACTCCGCCGCCGGACCGCAGGCCCCCCGCCTCGCACATCGAGCCCACCCAGGTCATGCACCGCGACGGCCGTGGCGACCAGCCGCTGGCCTACTCGCAGATGCCGCGCGAGCACGTCAAACCCCGGCAGCCGCATGCCCAGCCGCCGCCGCGGCGCGAGCCCATCCGGCACGCGCCGACGCAGCGCCCGGTCCCGCACCACGACTCGCTCCCCCCGCGCCGCACGCCCCCACCTGCCGACGCGGGCAGGCAGCCGCAGCCGCCGCGGCGCAGGCGCAGGCGTCATCCGCTGCGGTGGTTCACCGTGCTGGTGGTGCTGCTCGTCGTCGGGCTCGTCGCGGGGATCGTGCACCTGGACAACTCGCTGACCCGCATCGACGCGCTCACCTCCTACAGCGACCGGGTCGGCAACACCCCCGGCACCAACTGGCTGCTGGTCGGCTCCGACAGCCGCGGTGACCTGACACCCGAACAGGAACAGGAACTCGCGACCGGCGGTGACATCGACGGCACCGAGCGCACCGACACGATCATGCTGGTACACATCCCCGGCTCCGGGCCGACCACGATGGTGAGCCTGCCGCGCGACTCCTACGTCAGCATTCCCGGCTACGGCAAGGACAAGCTCAACGCCTCCTTCGCGCTGGGCGGGCCGGAACTGCTGGTCCAGACCGTGGAACAGGCCACCGGCGTCCGCATCGACCACTACGCCCAGATCGGTTTCGGCGGCTTCGCGAGCGTGGTCGACACGCTCGGCGGCATCGATGTGTGCCTGGACGACCCGATCGTCGACCCGCTGGCCGGGCTCGACCTGCCCGCGGGCTGTCAGCGGCTGACCGGCCCGCAGGCCCTCGGTTTCGTGCGCACCCGCGCCACCCCGCGCGCCGATGTCGACCGGATGAACCACCAGCGGATCTTCATGTCGGCGCTACTGAAGAAGGCGACCAGCATGGGCACCCTGGCCAACCCGTTCGCGCTGTGGCCGATGGCCACCGGGGTCGCGGGCTCGCTGAAGGTCGACGAGGGCGACCACATCTGGAACCTCGCGGCACTCGGCTGGGCGATGCGCGGCGACACGGTGACCACCAGCGTCCCGATCGGCGGCTTCGACGACACCGATGTGGGCAACGTGCTGCTCTGGGACAAGGCCAAGGCCCCCGACTTCTTCGACGCGCTCGCCAACGATCGGCCGATTCCGGAGGACCTGCTCACGCGGTAACGTCGATGTATGGCCGAGGATCGTACGTTTCCCGACATGCTGCGCGACCAGGTCCGGCACGGTCTCACCAGTGCCCAGCAGTATCTGGCCGCCGCGGTCTACTTCGATGCCCAGCGCTTGCCCGAGCTGGCCGCGCAGACCTATGCCAGATCCGCGGCGAACCGTGGCCACGCCATGCGGATGGTGCAGTATCTGCTCGACCGCGAGGCGGGCGTGACGATCGGTGGGCTCGACGAGATCCGCCCGGAATTCGATTCCCCGCGCGCCGCCATCGCCTTCCTGCTCGACCGTGAGCGGACCACGACCGCGCAGATCAGCGCGCTGGCCGCGACCGCGCGGGAGTCGGGTGATTTCCTCGGCGAACAATTCATGCAGTGGTTTCTGCGCGAACAGATCGATGATGTCGCCGAGATGGACACTCTGTTGACGGTGCTGGACCGGCAGGACAATTTGTTCGATGTCGAGGAATTCATTCGCCGCGAACTGACCGCCGCGGTACCCGTCGACACCACCGCGCCACGCATGGCGGGCACCGCTTAGGGGACGCTCAATTAGGAAATACTTGGTTAGGGAATACTGTCCTCAATAAGGCTGCACTTGGATGACAAGCCCTCTGACCAGGGATAATGTTGCGGCCATGTCGATTCATCCGGAACCCCCCCGCAGTAAATTCCACGGCCTGCTCCAAGATCAGATCCGGCATGAGTTCAACGCCGAACACCAGTACATCGCGATCGCTGTGTGGTTCGACAACAACGACCTGCCGCAGCTGGCCAAGCGGTTCTACGCCCAGTCGGTCGAAGAGCGCAATCACGCCATGATGATCGTGCAGTATTTCGTCGACCGGGATATCGCCGTCGATATCGCGGGCATCGACGCGGCCAAGTCGAGCTTCGAGAACGCCCGTGAGCCGATCGAGCTCGCGCTGGCCCAGGAGAAGACGGTCACCGACCAGATCGTGCGCCTGGCCAGCACCGCTCGCGAAGAGGGCGACTACCTCGGCGAGCAGTTCATGCAGTGGTTCCTGAAGGAACAGGTCGAAGAGGTCGCGCACATGACCACGCTGCTCAACATCGCCGATCGCGCCGGGTCGAACCTGTTCGACCTGGAGGCGTTCATGTGGCGCGAGCTCAGCACCACGAAGGAAGCCTCGGGCGCGCCTGCCGTCGCGGGCGGCAGCGTCTAGTTCGTGACCCCGGATTCGGCTCGCGCACCCGCGAGCCGAATCCGTCGTGTCACCGGCCGGTCAGCGCAGGGTGACCTGACGCGACCGCAGACCGTCGCGCGAACGGCGCTCGGCGCTGGTCATCTCCGCCTTCGACGCCAGGGCCTCGGCCAGGCGGGCGCCGAATTCGCGCGCGGGCGCCTCCCACTCGGTGGGGTGACGCTCGGGATCGAGGTCGAAGACCGGCACCAGCAGGCCGTGCGTGCGGAACGAGCCCGCGAAGCGCGAACCCTCGCCCATGTGCAGGCCACCGGTGGCGTGCACGCGGGCCAGCGCCAGCATCAGCGCGTCCTCGTCCTCGGGACGCACCCAGCGCACGTGCGCCTTGTCGCCCGCGTCGACCCACCAGGCCGCGCCGATGCCGTCGGCACCCAGATCCAGCCGCGCCGAGGGCATGATCGCCTGCTTGGCCTGCTCGATGGTGGCCGCGACCTGCGGGTCCGGGGTGACGCCCTCGGGCACCCACCAGTCGAAGTCCTGGTGCACGGTCAGCTCGAGATCGGCGCCCGGGTCGATGACGTCGGCCAGGCGCGGCCCGCCCGCCACCGACTCCGCCGAGGTCAGCGAATCGCCCGGCTCGGCCGACTGGGTCCACAGGATGGCCGCGGCGATATCGGCCGACGCGTCACCACCCTGGTACTGCATCTGCGTACCGACGAAGCCGACCGGCTCGTCGGCCGCCCGCACCAGCGCCGCCACCGCACCCGGCAGCACCGTCGCCAAGGTGACCTCGCGCTGGGCGGCCACACCCGGGGCCAGCTTCAAGGTCGCGGTCGCCGACGGCACGAACTCCCGCAGCGCCACCAGATCACATTCGGCAGCAAGCCCCTCGAACGGCCGCGTCACGGCCGCAGATGCCTGCTCCTGCGCCGCACGCCGCTCGGCGAGACGCTGAGCCCGATTACTGTCGGGCTTCGGACTGTTCCGCTTGCTTTTACCCACGCGGAAAGTCTAGGGCGAGCGCCTATGGCACCGCTCACTCCCCCGTCACTCAGTTCAACACGGCTTTGGTTCGCGCGGGGTGGTTGGTGGCGATCCAGCTGACGCCCAGGTCGGCGCACAGTTTCACGTCGTCGGGGTCGTCGACCGTCCAGCAGTAGGTGGCGCGGCCCGCGGCGGCGGCCTTGTCGACCAGTTCCGGGTGTTCGCGCAGCGTCTTCACCGACGGGCCGACGGCGGTCGCGCCGACCGTGGTCGCGGCGCCGCCGCCGAGGAAACGTGAGGACTCGCCGAGCAGCACAGTGGGCAGCAGCGGCGCGGCGCGGCGGATGCGCCAGACCGCGGTGGCGGCGAACGACATCACCACCGCGCGCGAGTGGTCGGCCGAGGCGGGGGTGGCGATGCCGAAGCGCTGCAGCTCGGCGAGCACCTTGTTCTCCACCAGGGCGCCATAGCGCACGGGGTGTTTGGTTTCGATGAACAGCTTGGTCGGCCTGCTGCGCCAGTCCAGGACCAGGCTGATCAGGTCGGCCAGGGCCAGCACGCCCTGCGGTTGTTCGGCGGTGCCGAAGTTCATGTCCTGGAGTTCGGCCAGGGTCAGTTCGCTGATCAGGCCGGTGGCGTCGGAGGTGCGGTCGACGGTGCGGTCGTGCACGCAGACCAGGTGGCCGTCGCGGGTGAGCCGGACATCGCATTCGACGCCGTCGGCTCCCTCCTGCAAGGCCAGCTCGTAGGCGGCGAGGGTGTGTTCGGGTCGGGTCCCGGACGCGCCGCGATGCGCGACCACGAACGGCGCGCGATTGCCCTGGGTCACTTGGCCACAACCTCCTCCAGCGCATTCTCGCCGGTGCCGGCGGAATCCGCGCGTTCGATCGCCGCGGGCGCACCCGGCTGGACCGGGGCGATGACGACCTGGGCGGGGTCGGCCGCGCGCACCCAGCGGTGTGCGGTGCGGGCTTCGCCGCGCAGGTCACGACCTTCGAGCAGACGCACCGTCCACAGGGTGAGCACCGCGAACGCGGCCGCGCACAGGTCGCTGAATCCGGTGAACGAGACGCCGTCGGCCTCGGCCTGCAGGGTGCCCGCGTCGCGCCACAGCGTCGCGGCGACCAGGATCAGCCCGCTGACCACCCAGGCCGCCCACCAGACCCGCACCGCGCGCAGCGCCCGCGGATTCGGGTCGGGGCCGAGCAGTTCGGTGAGGAAGACGCCGGGCCAGATCAGGTTCACCCCGGGGATCAGGCAGCCCGCGATCAGGGTCCAGCGCCTGCGCGGATCACGGTGGCCGTCGGCGGCGAAGGCGTCGCGCCGGGCCTCGATCAGCCAGGCCACCAGCGACAGCGCGGTCACCAGGGCGACGATCGGCGCGAGCGTGCCGAAGACCCACACGGCCGAGTCGGACAGCCACAGCAGCCATTCGGGGATGAGCCGTGTGCGGTTGCGCAGCAGGATCAGATACCGGCCGTATTCGGCCAGGCCGGCCAGCAGGAAGACCTGCACGCTGGCCATGAGCAGCTGGTCACGGCGCGCGGCGAGCCCGCGCAGCGGACGGCGCGGCGCCGCGGTGGCCTGCGGCGGGGCGTCGAGCAGGCCCCAGCGCGGGGTCTCGGTGTAGTGCGGGGTGGGGCCCAGCGGAGCGGAGGTGCTCGACGCGGTGGGCCGCCGGGTGCGGTGGTCGGGCCTGCGGGCGACCCAGCGGTAGTTGCGCTGCGCGGCGGGGGCGTCGACCGTGCCGGGCGAGAGCAGCACGCCCCGGCAGCGCGGGCACCAGTGCATCGGCGCGCCCTGCACCGCCCACCGCGCGCCACAGCGTGCACATGGTTGCACCACCGAACTCACCCGCGCACCCCGTTCCGGACTAGTAGATCTTGGCTTCGTGCTCGCCGTCGGCGACCACCGGGCGGCCGGTGCGCTGCCACGCCACCATGCCGCCCGCGACGTTCACCGCCTCGTACCCGATATGGGCCAGATACCGCACGACCTCGATCGAGCGGCCCCCCTGCCTGCACACGACGTACACCTGCGCGTCGATGTCGATCTCGTCGAGCCGGGCGGGCACGTCGACCATCGGGATGTGGATCGCGCCGGGCGCGTGCCCGAGGGCCCATTCGTCGGGTTCGCGCACGTCGAGCAGCTGGGCGCCGGGGGCCGGTTCGGCGTCGTCGAACGCGGCGGGTACCGCACCCACCGGCACCGTCGGGACATCGGAGCTCGTCACGCCTCGATCCTGCCATGCCGGGCCAGGGCCCGGGCGCTCCTGTGCGGGGTCGGTGCATCGATCCCGGTTATCCACAGAATCCACAACTTGATCCACAGGTCTCAGCTATCGGTCAGCACACATTCATGAGGATCGGGCTATCAACCGATGTCGAGCCCTGGGACGACTAGCGGGAACGACCGATCCGGGACTCCCCTCCATGTCATCCCGGAGCGGTCGTTCGCCGCTGACGTCGGGATTCCGCGGTCTCAGCGGTCCCGACATCTACTTGGACGCGAGCCGGCTCGATTCGGTTCCATAAAAACGACATCCGTAGAGAAAATCCTAAATCCTGGGATCTGGGCGGGCGGATCGGTAGCCTGAGCGCATGAACACGAGCAGGGGGCTACTCGACAGTTTCGACATCAACGGCCTGAATACCGCTTTGTCCGAATCCACCTGTCTCGGGGTAGAAGTGGACGCCGCGGCCGGACGGCTGCAACTCGCCTTGGAGGTGCTGACGCTACCCGCGGACGGACCCGCGCCCACCGACACCAAAGTCCTGCTCACCTTCACCGGCGTCACCCGCGTCGCCGCCTCCCTGCGCATCCAGCGCTGGGACGACATCGACGCCCGCGTCCTGCCGCTGACCCTCGACCAGCTCGACGACGCCATCGAGAGTTTCGGCGGCGGCGGCCTGCACGGCTGGGAGTTCATCGACCTCGACGACAGCGGCTGGACGCTGTGGAGCGAGCTGCTCAGCTTCGACACCGTGCTCGATCAGCGCATCGCCGCGCATGTCATCGAGTTCTCCCAGGAAGAGGGCATCGACCCGCGCGAACTCGACGTGCGCGTCTGGTTCGACCGGATCACCGTCACCGACCTGGCGGGCCAGGAGATCCCGATGGCGGAGTTCATCGCCGGCGGGCGCCGCTGGTGGGCCGCACACGATTCCGGTGACGCGCGGGCCTCCAAGGCGGACGTCGCACCGCCGCTGTGAGTCACGCCGAGCGCGCGTATTTCCCGGCGCGCACCACCACATTCACCTCGCGGTGAGCAGAAGGGGAATGTGGAGGCGCGTGTAGAAGGTTGCAGCGAGCGGGTGTACGAATGATGGTTGGTGTGCTCGAACGGATGGGCGCACACAGCCCGACACAGGAAAGGGACAACGTGGCCGAGTACACGCTGCCGGATCTGGATTACGACTACAGCGCACTGGAGCCCCACATCTCGGGGCAGATCAACGAGATCCACCACTCCAAGCACCACGCCGCCTACGTCGCGGGCGCCAACACCGCACTCGAGAAGCTGGAAGCCGCTCGCGAGTCCGGCGATCACGGCGCCATCTTCCTGCACGAGAAGAACCTGGCGTTCCACCTGGGTGGCCACACCAACCACTCCATCTGGTGGAAGAACCTCTCCCCCAACGGTGGCGACAAGCCCGAGGGCGAGCTGGCCGCCGCGATCGACGACCAGTTCGGTTCGTTCGACAAGTTCCGCGCGCAGTTCACCGCGGCCGCCAACGGCCTGCAGGGCTCCGGCTGGGCCGTCCTGGGTTACGACACCCTGGGCCAGAACCTGCTGACCTTCCAGCTGTACGACCAGCAGGCCAATGTGCCGATCGGCATCATCCCGCTGCTGCAGGTCGACATGTGGGAGCACGCCTTCTACCTGCAGTACAAGAACGTCAAGGCCGACTACGTGACCGCGTTCTGGAACGTCGTCAACTGGGCCGACGTGCAGGACCGCTTCGCCCGCGCCGTGGGCCAGGGCAAGGGCCTCATCTTCGGCTGAGTCCCGCCTCGAGAGACCTCCCAGCGCACCGCTGGGAGGTCTTTTGCGTTGTTTGCCCAGTTCCTGGCACTCAGTGGTACTTGTGTGCCAGATGGGTTTCGGGTTATCCCTGATCTATACGGGCAAAGTCGCCCCCGGACATCGGGAGGCCATCATGACGACGCAGGGTCCGATCGGGATCACGCCGTTCCAGGCGCGCGGTCAGCTGTGTGGGTTCGTGGTCTCGGGCCGGTGGCCCGACACCACCAAGGAGTGGGCGCAGGTGCTGGTGCTCGCGGTGCGGGTGGCCTCGATGCCCGGCCTGCTGCTGACCACCACCGTGTTCGGGGTGCGCGAGGAACTGCCCGACGATCCCCAGCCCGGCACGGTCGGATTGGTGCTGGCGGAGGGTCCGGTGCTCGGCGACGAGGCGATCGAGCCGGGGCGCTTCGCCGCGCACGTGCCGCCCGCCCTGCTGATGCTGCATCCACCGTCGGAGACACGGCCCTCGCTGCCGGAGTGCGCGGGCGCGGCGTCGGGCTGCGTGCTGTTGCCCGGCGTGCCGCATCTGGGCCTGGAGCACCGCGCGGCGTGGGCCGAGGCCGAACTGGACGGGACGGTCACCTCGCTGGTGAGCCGGGTCGGGATGGATCTGATCAGTGATCCCGACACCGCCGTGCTCGCGATGCTGCTGGCGGCCTGAGGCTTTCGGCGAGAAGCGGTCCGGCGAATGGCTGGCAACGGCCGTCCGGACCACCGGAATCAGGGCACCCGAACTATCCGGGCCGCTCAGCCAAACTTATTGTGGCCAGGGCGATTTCGATTACACAGGGTTGGCATCTCGGCAGCTATCGGGCTAGGGTGGACAGCAGCGAAGGGGAGTAGCCCGCAATCACACAGTCGACATACTGATCGGCGCCTCGGCGCGGTCCGGCTGTGTGAACCGGTGACCACCGGTGGGCGAGACCTTCGGCCACGAACCGATCCGTAGACCGGTGTGGCTGAAGGCGCACCCGTCTCCTCAGCCACAGGCCGGAGTGTTGTCCTGGGAGCTGAATTCATGATCACCACGATCCTGTTGAGCTTCGGCGTGCTGTTCCTCGCCGAACTCGGCGACAAATCGCAGCTGATGGCGCTGACCTTCGCGCTGCGTTATCGCTGGTGGGTGGTGCTGGCCGGGATCAGCGTCGCCAGTGTCGCGGTCAATCTCATCGCCGCCGGGGTCGGCCATTTCCTCGGTACCGCGCTGCCGGCGAACGCCATCGCCGTGGTCACCGCGCTCACCCTGCTGGCCGTCGGCCTGTGGACCCTGCGCGACGCGCTGGGCGCCGCCGACGAGGCCGACGAGACCCCCGCGCCGAGCACCCGCAATGCCTTCCTGGTCGTGATCTCGGCCTTCATGCTCGCCGAACTCGGCGACCGCACCATGTTCGCCGCCGCCGCGCTGGCCTCCAACAACAGCTGGCTGGCGGTGTGGATCGGCTCGGTGGCGGGCATGGTCGCCGCGGGCGCGCTGGCCATCCTGGTGGGCAAGCTCGCGGGCAAGCACCTGCCCGAACGTGGCATCGCGATCGCCTCGGGCCTGCTGTTCCTGTTCTTCGCCGCCAAGACGGTGCTCGACGCCTTCGTGCCCGGTCTGGGTGGCTGGGGCAGTGTCGCGGTGGCCCTGCTGGCGCCCGCCGTGACCGGCGCGGGCGTCGGCGTGTGGAAGCTCAGCCGCAAGAGCGTGCCGAGCCCGGCCGATCAGCCGGCGAAGGCGTTGCCGTAGAGCGTGCCGGACCGGCTGGCGAGGGCGATCAGCTCGTCCTTGAGGCCGCGCAGGCTGTCGAGCTCGTCGGCGGCGATCCGGCCGGTGACCATGGCGCCGATCGCAGCGGCCAGGGTCGCGCAGGCGAAGCGTTGCTCCTCGGTCTCGGCGCCGAGCATGGTGGCCACCACCTCGACGAAGCGCTGTTGCAGGGCCATCCGCGCCTCGATCGCGGAGGGGCCCACCGCGTAGACCTCGACCAGGAACAGCCGGGCCGAGGCGGGATCGTCGATCATGTGGTCGAAGTAGGCGGTGAGGATGCAGTCCATCCTGGTGAGCGCGTCGGTGTCGGCGCACTCGGCGATCACCGCCTGCAGCTTGGCCGCCAGCAGGCCCGAGACGCGATCGAATGCGGCGGCGAAGCAGTCCTCCTTGGAGCGGAACAGCTCGTAGAACGTCTCGCGGGAGACCCCGGCGCGCTTGAGCACCGCCGCCACCGGCGTGCCGACGTAGCCGCCCTCGGTCATCGCCTCGCCCATCGCGACCAGGATGCGCTCACGCTGGGAGGCCACCACCTCTTCGCGGGAGAGGTGGTGCCTGCCGCGCGGCAGCGGGCGCAGTGCCGAATCGCTCATCGTCGTTCCATTCTGCGTGGACGGGCAGGCTGGGTGGTGGTGAACGGGACTTCCTCGGTGCGGGCGATCTCCACCGCGCGGTCGACCTTGTTGCCGAGCAGGCGCTGCACCACCAGTTGCGCCAAGGGTCGCACCGGCAGCACCAGCGCCACCCACCAGGGGGAGACCACGGTCCTGGATCGGCGGGCGATGGCGCGTTCGAGCGCCTCGACGGCCGGTCCGATCGGCGAGATGCCGGTGAGACTGATCTCGGCGAGGACGGTGTGCGCGGCGGTGGTGCCGAAGCCGCGCCGGGTCATGTCGGTGTCGATCTCGGCGAAATAGCTGATGCCGACCCTGGCGCCGGTCGAGCGCAGCTCGCAGCGCAGGGTGATGGCCAGCGCCTCGATCGCGGCCGCCGAGGCGCTGTAGGCACCGGCCAGCGGCAGCTGGACCGCGGTGGAGATCGACGACATCATCAGCACATACCCGCCCGGTCGCGCGATATGCGCCCCCGCCGCCTGCACCACATAGGCCGCGCCGAGCACATTGACCGCCAGCGTCTCCTCGAGCACGCCGGGGTCGCCGCCGATCATGGCCATCTGCTTGGCGATCCCGGCATTGGCGACCAGCACGTCGAGCCCGCCCAGCTCGGCCACCAGCGCCTCGACCACCCGTTCGACCTGCGCGCGGTCGGCCACATCGCAGTAGCGCCAGGGCGCGTCGCCGCATTCGGCGGCCACCTCGGCCAGCAGTTCGGGTTCGAGACCGAGCAGCGCCACCTGCGCCCCCTGCGCGGCCAGCCGGACCGCCAGCGCCGCGCCGATCCCGCGCGCCGCACCGGTGATCAGTACCTTGCGCCCGGCCACCGATGGCCCGGAGAACCAACTCATGACGGCACGTTACCACCGGAAAACACGCCTGTTCACCGGTAATTCACCAGCTCCTACCGGGTAGTCGGGCAGCGTGATAGGCACCACGTCCGCAACCGGCTAGGGTGCCTTTGTTGGCAGTTTGCTAATCAGAAAGGGATCACTGTGGAGATTTCGGGTTCCGCCGCCATCGTCACCGGAGGCGCGTCCGGCCTCGGTGCCGCCACCGCCAAGCGTCTGGCCGACGCGGGCGCCACCGTCTTCGGCCTGGACGTTCCGGCGTCCATCGAGCGCGCGGGCGACAATGTCCCCGCCGGTGTCACCCTGATCGCCGCCGATGTCACCAGCAACGACGAGGTCGCCGCCGCGATCGCCACCATCACCGAGGGCCCCGCGCCGCTGCGCATCGTGGTCAACTGCGCCGGTGTCGGCTGGGCCGGGCGCATCCTGTCCAAGAACGGCCCGCACGATCTGGAGCTGTTCCGCACGGTCATCACCGTGAACCTGCTCGGCACGTTCAACGTGATGCGCCTGGCCGCCGACGCCATCGCCAAGACCGAGCCGGTCGACGAGTACGGCCAGCGCGGCGTGGTGATCAACACCGCCTCGGTCGCCGCGTTCGAGGGCCAGATCGGCCAGATCGCCTACTCGGCCTCCAAGGGTGGCGTGCACGGCATGACCGTCCCCGCCGCGCGCGACCTGGCCCAGTTCGGCATCCGCGTGAACACCATCGCCCCCGGCATCATCGACACCCCGATGCTGGCCGGTGTCACCGAGGAGTACCGCAAGGGCCTCGAGGCCGGTGTCCCGTTCCCGTCGCGCCTTGGCCGCCCGGACGAGTACGCCCAGCTGGTGGAGTACATCGCCACCCACGATTACCTCAACGGCGAGACCATCCGCATGGACGGCGCGCTGCGCATGGCCCCGCGCTAGGTTGTGCTGCCGAACTGCCCGTCACCGGAACCGGTGGCGGGCAGTTCTTCTCATTCCGCCGGTACCGTTCCCACGCCGATCAGCGCGTTGGCGAACAGGGCGGTGTTCGGGCGGTAGGTGAAGCCCAGGTACTCGATGGCGGCCTCGGTGCGGCGCTGCCATTCCGCCTCGCCCACTTCGTGTCTGAGCACGGTGAGCGGCGCGCTGCTGCGGGTCATGGTGTCCCACAGGGATTCCGCGTTCGGGAAGTAGATCTCGGCGGTGTGCGGGCGGATGGTGACATCGTCGAAGCCCGCCGCGCGCATCTCCGCCTCGAAGACGGCCGGATTCTCCAGTTCGCGCGCGTCGGGCCGGGGCAGCGAGGTGTTCGGGTCGCCCGCGGTGAGCGCGCCGAACAGGGCACGCATCAGCGAGGAGTCGACGGCGGGTGCCCAGGCGGTGACCACCGCGGTGGCGCCGGGGCGAAGCACGCGGCGCAGTTCGGCGAAACCGCGCGCACGGTCGGGGAAGAACATCAGGCCGAACAGTGAGAAGCCCGCGTCGAAACTCGCGTCGGCGTAGGGCAGTTCCTGGCCGTCGCCGACCTCGGCGGTGATGGTGGTGTGCCCGGCGAGTTCGGCCGCGGCGGTGAGCTGTTCGATCATCGGCGCCGACAGATCGATAGCGCTCACCTTCGCGCCCCGCGCGGCCGCGGCCAGGCTCAGCAGCCCGGTACCCGCCGCCACGTCGACGATCTCGCTCTCCGGACCGAGGCCGACGTGCTCGAGCGCGTGCGCCGCGAACGGGCCGAGCACCGGCTCGCTCGTCTGCGCGTAGCCCTCGGCCACCAGATCCCACGGTCCCGCCGCGACCGGCGTCTCCTCCGACATACGCGATCGTTCCTCTCGCACACCACCGACAATCGTTGCCCACACTACGTTTTCGCGCGCGGTGCGTCAGATCGCCCGGGCGAAGGTGATCAGCGCGCGGCCCGGACCGTTGTAGTCGGCGACCGGGCCGACGACGGTGAAGCCGAGGCTGCGGTGGAAATCGATGGAGGTGAAGTTGGCCGGTGAGGTGATCGCGTGCACCTGCGCGCGGCCGTCGGCCCTGGCGATCTCGAAGAACCGGTCGTAGAGGGTGCGGCCGAGCCCGGCCTTGCGGGCGTCCGGGCGCACGGCCACGAAATGGATGTAGGCCGTGCGGGGTTGGGAGGGCGAGCCGAAACCCACCAGGAAACCGGAGATCCCGTCCTCGTCGGCGGCGACCAGGCTGGTCCGGTGGAAGTGGTCGAGGAACATCCTGGGCAGGTTCTGCACGACCGTGCGCCCCCACCAGTTGTCGACCACCGCGATCAGATCGTCGTAATCATCGGGACGTGCCCGCCGGATCTCGTGCCCCGCCATGTGTTCATGGTGCCGGGAAACGCCGCGGTCGGCACGGTGGTTCCCGGTGACCGGTGCGCGGCTGTGACCGGGGCGTGGTGCCCGGCGGACCGGGCACCACGCGCTGTCAGACCGTGCGGGTCAGGCGCTCGGTGAGCAGCTGGGCGAAGCGGGAGGGGTCCTTGAGTTCGCCGCCCTCGGCGAGAACCGCGGTGCCGTAGAGCAGTTCGGCGGTCTCGGCCAGCTCGGGGACCTTGCCCTCGTCGGCATCGGACTTGCGCGCGTCGTAGGCGTCGCGCAGGCCGGTGACCAGCGGGTGGGTCGGGTTGAGCTCGAGGATGCGCTTGGACTCCGGCAGCGCCTGGCCCGAGGCGCGGTACATGCGCTCGAGCATGGGGGTGAAGTCGAAGACGTCACCGACCAGGCAGGCGGGCGAGGTGGTGAGCCGGTTGGTCAGGCGCACCTCCTTGGCCACCTCGTCGAGGGTCTTGCCCAGCCAGGTGAGCAGGTCGGCGAAGTCCTTGTCCTGCTGCTCGCGCAGGGCTTCGGTCTCCTTCTTCTCGTCCTCGGTCTCCAGGTCGACCTCGCCCTTGGCGATGGACTGGAACTTCTTGCCGTCGAACTCCGGCACCGAGCCGACCCACATCTCGTCGACCGGATCGGTGAGCACCAGCACCTCGAGACCCTTGGCCTTGAACGCCTCCAGGTGCGGCGAGTTCTCCACCTGCGCACGGCTTTCGCCGGTCATGTAGTAGATGGCGTCCTGGCCGTCCTTCATCCGCTCGACGTACTGCGCCAAGGTGGTGAGCTCGGACTCCGAGGCGGTCGAGGCGAACGACGAGACGGTGAGCAGGGTTTCGCGGTTGTCGGTGTCGGAGAGCAAGCCCTCCTTGAGGACCCGGCCGAACTGCGACCAGAAAGTCTGGTACCTGGTCTGGTCCTCGGCGCCCTGCAGATCCTTGACCGTGGAGAGCACCTTCTTGACCAGGCGCTTGCGGATCATCTGGATCTGGCGGTCCTGCTGCAGGATCTCGCGCGAGACATTGAGCGAGAGGTCCTGCGCGTCCACCACACCCTTGACGAAGCGCAGGTATTCGGGCATCAGCTCTTCGCAGTTGTCCATGATGAACACCCGGCGCACGTAGAGCTGCACGCCGCGCTTGTGCTCGCGGGTGAACAGGTCGAACGGCGCGGTGGACGGGATGAACAGCAGCGCCTGGTATTCGAAGGTGCCCTCGGCCTTCATCGGGATGATCTCGAGCGGCTCGTCCCAGGCGTGGCTGACGTGGTGGTAGAACTCCTTGTACTCCTCGTCGGAGACCTCCGAGCGCGGGCGCGTCCACAGCGCCTTCTGCGAGTTGAGGGTCTGGTCCTCGACGATGGTCTTCTCGACCTTGTCCTCGCCCTCGCCCTCCATCACCGTGCGCTCGACCTGCATGCGGATCGGCCAGGCGATGAAGTCGGAGTATTTGCGGACGATCTCGCGCAGCTTCCATTCCTGCGTGTAGTCGAAGAGGTGATCGTCCTCGTCGGCCGGCTTGAGCTCGAGCGTCACCGAGGTGCCCTGCGGCGCGTCGGCGAGGGTGTCGATCTCGTAGGTGGAACTGCCCGCGGCGGCGCTCCAGCGGGTGCCCTCGGCCTCGCCCGCCTTGCGGGTGGTCAGGGTGACCCGGTCGGCGACCATGAAGGTGGAGTAGAAACCGATGCCGAACTGGCCGATCAGCTCCTCGGCGGCGGCATCGGACTTCACCTCGGTGAGCTTGCGGCGCAGCTCGGCGGTGCCGGACTTGGCGAGGGTGCCGATCAGATCGATCACCTCCGCGCGGGACATGCCGATGCCGTTGTCGCGGACGGTCAGGATGCGCTTGTCGGCGTCGACCTCCAGCTCGATGTGCAGATCGGCGGTGTCGGCGACCAGATCCTTGTCCTGGAACGTGGCCAGCTTCAGCTTGTCCAGTGCGTCGGAAGCGTTCGAGATCAGCTCCCGCAGGAACGTGTCTTTGTTGGAGTAGACCGAGTGGATCATCAGCTCCAGCAGCTGATGGGTCTCGGCCTGGAACTCGAGGGTTTCGACATGCTCAGTCACGCCCGCGATTTTATTACCGTCCGAAATCCGGGAGGGCGGGAACCTCGTCGGCGGCTCGGTGGGTCATCCAGTCGCGCAGGACCTGGGTGGCGCGGACGTCGTCTTCGTTGTATTCGAGCAGGCGGGTGCGCTGGGTGAGGTCGCTGGGGGCGTCGTAGCCGACGGCGCGGCGGTACCAGCCCATAGACGCCTCGCCGCTGGCCTCGGCGTCGCGCCAGTGGAAGCCGGCGACCGGGGCGATCTTCTTCAGGCCCTTGCCGTTGGGGCAGATGAACTGTTCGGTGACGGCCTGGAACATGTCGACCCATTCGATCGAGTCGACGAAGGCGCGGACCTGCTCGTGGGTGGGCACGCCGGGCATGCCGGCGAAGCGGCGAGCCGACTCGTAGAGCCACTTGTCCTCGGCGGTGCGCGAATAGCAGTAGGCGGCAAAGGTTTTGCCCGCCGCGTGGGCCTGTGCGCGGACCTCCATCAGCCACGTCCAGAACTCGCCGAAGGAACGGCCCTCGTCGGTGGTGGGCAGCGGGTCCCAGGTGAGGAAGGGGCGGTAGACGCCGTCGAGCAGGGTGCCCCACAGGTAGGCGCCGTCTTCCTGGTAGCTCTCCAGGTCGACGTCGACCTCCACGTCGGCGCGGCGCACGCTCACCTGCTCGAAGCGGCGCACCAGCGGCGCGCCCGCGATCCAGGCGCGCGCGGTGACCACCGCCTCGTCGAACGGGCCGTGCTGCCAGTCCTCCGGGTCCTCGCCCTCCCAGGCGGCCAGTTCGTCGATGGTCTGCACGCCGTGCCCGCGCAGCACCTCGGCCCGCGAACCCGGCGCCACCAGGCTCACATCCCGCATGATCGCCAACTGCCCCTCACAGCTCGGCGAGCCCTCCGGGCCACGCACCCACCACGGGCACTGCCTGCATTCGGGCACCTTGGACGGCTGGGTGGGCAGGTCGCCGCGCACCACCGCGATGCGGTCGGCGTAGCGCTGGTCGTAGTCGGCCAGCACGGTGGTGAGGTCGTGCACGAGGATGCGGTCGAAGGCCAGGCCGATGGCGCCGCCGACCAGGGCGGGGCCGGCCATGCCGTAGCGCTGCAGCATCCGGTACAGATGCGCGAGGCGCTGCTGGTCGCGCGGTTGCGGGCGCAGCTTCACGTGTTTGTCGCGGCGCGGGGCCCAGCGGAACAGGTCGGAGGTGAGGGGGTGGAAATCGGCCGGGTCGGGACGGCGCGGGTCGGTGACCTTGTGGTTGACCACGATGATCGGGATGTATCCGCCGCGCTCGGCATCGCGCAGCAGGAACTCCACGCCACCGCGACGGCCGGTGTCGGCCTCCTGCGGCAGCAGCGCGCCCCAGATGCGCGGCACGCCCGCCTCGAGGGCGCCCATCGTCGCGGCGACCCGCTCGGCCGCGCGCAGCCCCGGGTCGATCACCACCCACTCGTCGGGGGCGGCCGCGACCAGTTCGTCGCGCACCTTGGCCCGGTGCGCGGTGGCGGCCTCGCGGCGCTGCTGCACGCCAGGGTCCTCGCGCACCTCGGCGAGCAGCTCGGGATGCTGGGCGTCCAGGTGCAGGCGGTGCCTGCACCCGATCAGCGAGCGCGCGTCCAGGAAGGCGCCGCGCGATCGCGGCTCGGCACCTCGATCGGGCGCAGCGGAAGCGGGGGCCGGGCATCGCACCGGCCCGCCGTCGAAGTCGTCCTCGGCTGCACGCACGCAAGCAGTATGGTCCCTCCCCCCGACACAATGCCCAATCGCTACCCTCATCCCACTACGCTACGAAGTACGGCAGGCCACCGCGCGGTGGTGCTGCCTCATGACTTGGCGAGCATGACGGAGGGCCTGATCTCATGGGGTTGTTCAGCAAGCGTAAGCGGCGTCCCAGCCGGCGCGCGGAGGCGAAGGCGCTCAAGCACAAGGCCGCCGTGGAGGCGAAGCTGACCGCCAAGAACGAGCGCAAGGCCGCCAAGGCGGGCGAGCGCACCAGCCGCAAGGCGGTCAAGGCGCAGGCCCGCACCGACGCCAAGGTGGCCAAGGCGCAGATCGCGACGCTGCAGGCCGAGGAGAAGGCCGCCCAGAAGGTGGCGGCCAAGGCCGACCGCGAGCTGTTCAGCGCGGCCCAGATCCGCAAGTACATCGGTGTCGCGCGGGTGCTCATCCCGGTGCTGGCCCCGCTGGCCTACCGCGGCGCGACCTTCGTGCGCGGGCAGCTCGACGCGCGCAAGGCCCAGCAGCTGGGCATCGGCCTGGACCAGCTCGGCGAGTTCAGCGGGCACGGCGCGCGGCTGCAGGCGCGCATCACCAACACCGAGACCGCGCTGGACAAGATCGCCGGCGACGCCCCCGGTGACGCCGACACGAAGAAGTTCGTCGAGGCGGCCCGCTCCCGGCTGACCGATCTCAACGTCGCGGTGAACACCGCCGAGCAGATGCCAGCGCCGCGCCGCAAGGCCGTGCACGCCTCCATCTCGGCCGAACTGTCCGTGCTCGAGAACGACGCGCTCGCCCGTCTCGGCGTGCGCTGATCCCGTCGTGACCACGCCACAGCTCACCGCCCGCCTGCGCGGTGGTGGCTGTGGCGTCCTCGTCGGCGCGCTCGCTGTCGCCGCGCACGGGATCGGCGGTGGCGGGGTGCCGCGCTCGGCGGAAATCGGGCTGCTGCTGGTGGTTTCGCTGGCGGCGGGGTTGTTCGCCGGTGGCACACGCTCGACCACCGCCGGACGCCTTGCGGCACCGGCGGATTCCGCTGTCCATCGCGCGCTGCGAACTCCCGGCGCGCGGATCGGCGCGGCATTGCTGGGCGGACAGTGGGTCGGCCACTTCGCCCTCTCGATGACGCTGGACCACCACGGCGATCTGCTCCACCTGCCCGGCACGCCGATGATCGCGGCGCATCTGCTCGCCGCCTTCGCCTGCGCCGCACTGATTCTCGCCGCCGAGCGGCTGTATCTCGTTGCCTCGAGCACCCTTCGGGCCGTGCTCGGCACTCCGGTCTCCCCCGTCGGCGCGCGTCTCGTGCGCTGGACCGGCTCCCCCGCCGCCCCGCGCGGCGCCCGTCCGAGAGGCGCGCACGCTCCGCGCGCACCGCCCCTGTTCGCCTGATCTCCCCGACATCAGATCTCTTCGGACAGAAGGCAATTCCATGCACAACTTCATCATCCGTGGCACCGGCACGGCGGCCCTCGCGGCCGGGCTGGTCCTGGCCGCCTGCGGAACGGCCGCCGCACACGTCACCGTCGACGCGCCCGGCGCCGCCCAGGGCGGCTACACCGTGGCCACCTTCAAGGTGCCCACCGAATCCGAGACCGCCTCCACCACCGGACTGCGCGTCACGGTGCCCAACCTCAAGAGCGTGCGCACCGAGCCGCTGGCGGGCTGGACCGCGACGATCGAGCGCAACGACAAGGGCGAGGCGGTCGCGGCCGTCTGGACCGCCGACCCCGGCAGCAAGGGTGTCGGCCCCGGGCAGTTCCAGCGCTTCGTACTCTCCCTCGGCCCGCTGCCGAAGCAGGAGACGCTGACCTTCCCGGCCCAGCAGACCTACAGCGACGGCAAGGTCGTCGCCTGGGACCAGCCGAGCACCGGCGGCGCCGAACCCGAACACCCGGCGCCCTCGCTCACGCTGAGCGCCTCCGGCGGCGCCCATGGTGACGACCACCAGGTCGCGGCGGGCGATACCGCCGAGGACGGCACCGACTCGGTCGCCCGCTGGCTGGGCGGGATCGGCCTGGCACTGGGCCTGTTCGCCGCCGCGCTGGGCCTGGGCCTGGTCTTCCGTGGACGGCGCTCGTGATGCGCGTGGATCACTGCGCCCGCGCGCCCAAGACGCGCCGCGACAGCGCCGCACCCGATGTGGTCGCCGAGATCAACCGCTCGGCCCGCAGGCGGATCGCCGGGCGGGTGCTCACCGTGCTGCTGGCCGGGCTGTTCGCCTCGGTGTTCGCGGTGGCGGGGTTCGCGAGCGCGCACTCCGGGGCGGTGAGCAGCGTGCCGGAGAACGGTTCGACCGTCGAGGCCGGGCCCGCGCGCGCCAGCATCACCTTCAACGAGGAACTGCAGCAGAGCTTTCCGTCGCTGACGGTGGTCGGGCCCGACGGCAGGCTGTGGTCGAAGGGCAAGGCCAGCGTCGAGGGCAACACGGTGAGCGTGGAGCTGGGCGAGCTGGGGCCGGTGGGTGAGTACACGCTCGCGTTCCGGGTGACCTCGGCCGACGGTCATCCCGTGAGCGGCACGCGGACCTTCACACTGAGCAAGGCGGGTACCGGCACGCCGGGCCCGCGCCCCGGCGAGGACCAGGCCGAGGGCGGCGGCGACTCCGGCGGGATACCCGTGTGGGTGTTCATCGCCGGTGGCGTGGTGCTGTTCGGTGCCGGGCTCGCGGTGGCGCTGCTCGGTGGCCGGCGCGCGAAGTAGCCCACGATGACGATCGGTCGCCGGGAACCCGGGACGACGCCGCGGCAGTGGCGGGTCCTGGCGCCGGTCGTGGTGACCGCGCTGGCCGGGGTGCTGCTGGCCTGGGGCCTGCGCGGCGCGGGCGGGTTCCCCGGGGTGGCGTTCGCGCGCGTGGTCGCCGACGGCGCGGGCGCGGTGGTGTTCGGCCTGGCGGCGCTGCCCCGGCTCCAGGACCGGCTGACGGTGCGCTGGCGTCCACTGGCCGTGCTGGCCGGAGTCTGGTTCGCCGCGGAATTCACCGTGCTGGTGTGCGAGGCCGCCGAGATCGTCGGGGTGCCGGTGCGCTCGCTGGGCGCCGCCGAATTCGGCACCTTCCTGACCAGACTCAGCGGCGGGCAGATCGGCATCGCGATCCTGTTGTGCACCGGCGCGATCGCCTGCTACGCGGCGGTGGCCTTCCGCAGGCCGGAGTCGGCCTCGGCCGATCTGGTGCTGGTGTTCGCCGCCGTCGCGCTGGCGCTGCGCCCGATCACCGGACACATGTCCCAGCAGGCGTTCGGCTCGGTGCTGGCCGCGGTGCACGCGCTGGCCGCCGCCTGCTGGCTGGGGCTGCTGCTGGCGATGGCGGTGGTGTTGCGTACCCGCGGCGAATGGGCCGCGACGCTGCCGCGCTATTCGGCGCTGGCCGCGCCGCTGGTCGTCACCGTCGCGCTGACCGGCCTGATCGACGGACTGGTCCGGCTCGGCGGCCTCACCCCGCTGTGGACCAGCGGTTACGGGCGCATCCTGCTGGCGAAGATCGCGGTGCTGGTGGTGCTGGTCGGGCTGGGCTGGTGGTGGCGGCGCGGCTGGGTCGCCAGGGCCGCGAGTCACCGGGTGACGGCCGCGGATTCGCTGCGCAACGCCACGCTCGAGGTGGTGGTGATGGGGCTGGCCTTCGGCCTGGCCGCGACGCTGGCGGTCACCGCGTAGTCGCCTCCGTCACGTTCGCCCACAGCTCCGTTGGACGATGTACGAACCCCGCTAGAGTTGCGCTATGACCGAAGTGAGGATCGCCGAAGACTGCGCCGCGCCCGCCGAAACCGCGTTCGCCTTCATGAACGACTACCACAACCTGCCGAAGTTCTGGTACGGCCTGGAGTCCTTCACCCCGGTCACCGCGCAGACCGACGGTCTCGGCGCCACCTTCGACGGCAAGATGAAGATGGGCCCGGCCTCGCTGACCTCGCGGATCGAGGTCGTGGGCTGGGAGGAGAACCAGCTCATCGCCACTCGCTCGATCAAGGGCATCGAGATCGTCACCACCTTCCGGTTCCTGCCCAAGGGCCCCGAACTGTGCACGATCGACGCGGTCATCGATTTCTCCGTCGGCGGCGGACTCACCGGCAAGGTGCTGGCCAAGACCATCGAGCCGTTCATCAAGATCGCCGTGCAGCACACCACCGACGCGCTGCGCCGCGAGATCGAGAAGGCCCACCAGGCCGGAGTGTGAGAAGGACGGGTCCCACCTCGCCCGCCGGACCTGACACAATCGGCTCCATGACCGAATCAGCGAATGTTGTGGCCACCGCCGATCTGGCCGATGAGATCGGCCCCGAGATCCGCTCCTGCGATACCCAGTTCATCCAGTTCGGTGGCCGGGAAGCGTTCGCCGGACGGATCACCACGATCCGCTGCTTCCAGGACAACCTGCTGGTCAAGCAGACCCTGGGCGAGCCGGGCGAGGGCAAGGTGCTCGTCGTCGACGGCGGCGCCAGCGTGCACACCGCCCTGGTCGGCGACATCATCGCCGGTCGCGGCGTGGACAACGGCTGGGCCGGCGTGATCGTCAACGGCGCGGTGCGCGACTCGGCGATCCTGCGCACCCTCGATATCGGCGTCAAGGCGCTGGGCACCAACCCGCGCAAGAGCACCCAGACCGGCAGCGGCGAGAAGGACGTCACCGTCGAGTTCGGCGGCATCAGCTTCGTCCCCGGCGACATGCTCTACAGCGACCACGACGGCGTAGTAGTCCGCTCCGAAGACTGACCCAGCCGCGCACATCCCGACCTCGAGGAGGGATCGCCGACGAAGTCGGCGGTTCGCGCCCGTCCCGTCGATCAGGCGCCGTTGCGTACGCGACGAAGGAGCAAGCAACGGTGCCTGACCGGCGGCCCTCCAGGGGCCGCGACCTCGAGCGCGCCAGCGCTCCAAAACTACTGCTGGCCCTTGTTGATCTGCGGGGTCTGCGGGGCCTGGGCGGGCGTCTGCTGGGCCGGGTCGATCGCTGCCGCATTGTTGCCGGTGGGCAGCGCGTCCCCACGCATCGAGGCGCGGATCTGCTCGAGCTTGCTGTGCCCCGCCATCTGGATGCTGGCCTGCTGGACTTCCATCATCCGGCCCTGCACCGAGTTCTGGGCCAGTTCGGCGGCGCCGAGGGCGTCGGCGTAGCGGCGTTCGATCTTGTCGCGCACCGCGTCCAGGCTCGGGGTGGAGCCCGGCGCGGACAGGGTGGAGTCCATCCGCTGCAGCGAGGCCGAGACCTGTTCCTGCATCTTGGCCTGCTCGAGCTGGCTGAGCAGCTTGGTGCGCTCGGCGACCTTCTGCTGCAGCATCATCGCGTTCTGCTCGACCGCCTTCTTGGCCTGTGCGGCGGCCTGCAGCGACTGGTCGTGGAGCACCTTGAGGTCTTCCACCGACTGCTCGGCGGTGACCAGCTGCGCGGCGAACGCCTCGGCGGCGTTAGTGTACTGGATCGCCTTCTCGGTGTCGCCCGCGGCGGCCGCCTGGTCGGCCAGCGTGACGGCCTGCCGGGCGTTGGCGTTGAGCTTCTCGACCTCGTCGAGCTGACGGTTCAGCTTCATCTCCAGCTGACGCTGGTTGCCGATCACCGACGCCGCCTGCTGCGACAGCGCCTGGTGCTGACGCTGCGCCTCCTCGATAGCCTGCTGAATCTGGACCTTCGGATCCGCATGCTCTTCGATCTTGGAATCGAAGAGGGCCATCATGTACTTCCAGGCCTTCACGAACGGATTAGCCATCGATTGATCCCGCCTCCATCTGTGCGTCGCTCGTGCGACTGGTGGTACGCGACCGTCACGCACCAGATACGTGTTCATCCTTCACCATGCGGCACCCGGGCCGGACTGACCGGCCCGCTCGACGCCTGAGAAGAATCTATCCGTTCTCTCCAGCGGTGCGCAGCGTCTCGCGCGCCCGGGCGTGGGTTCGCCGCGTCACATTCCCTTCACCAGTACCAGCATCTCGGCACGGGGTGCCGGGATGACGATGCGGGTGTCCTCGGCGATACCGATGCGCGGGCCCTGCTCGGCGACCGCGCTGGCGGTGGCGGGCTCCTCGGTGGCGGCCGGTTCGGCGGGCGGCGCGGGTTCGGCCGCGACCTGCTCGTGGTCGGCGGCCGGGCCGGTCAGCGCGGGCTCGCGCGGGGCCGAGCCGTCGGCACCGGCCATGATGGTGCTCACGTCCCACAGCACCCGCGACAGCGGCACGTCCAGTGCCTCGCAGATGGCGGCGAGCAGTTCACTGGAGGCTTCCTTGCGGCCGCGCTCCACTTCCGACAGATAGCCGAGGCTCACGCGCGCCGAGGTGGACACCTCGCGCAGCGTTCGATGCTGGGCGAGACGCGCACGCCGCAGACTGTCCCCGATTGCCTCCCGCAGCAGCGTCATCTCGTTCTCCTCCACCTCGTGTCACCGCCGTGGCGGTGTTCACCTCTTTCTGGCACAACGTCGAGCACCGGCCGGTGGTTCCCGGCCGCGGCTAGTTCGTCGTCACACAGCGCAGCAACTCCCGCACCGCGCTGTGCACCGCACCGATTCTGATCGTCCATCGGTCACCGTGCAGTTTCAACCGGACCACTTCGCTGTGTCGTGGACCGGCCAATCCGAGGTATACCGTCCCGACCGGGTGCCCGTCCTGGGAATCGGGTCCGGCGACCCCGGTCAGCCCGACACCCCAGTCCGCGCCGCAGCGTTGCCGGGCACCCACCGCGAGCTGTTCGGCCGTGGACGCGGCGACCGGTCCGTCGCTGCGAAGGATCGTGTCGTCGACGCAGGCCAGGCCGTTCTTGAGGTCGGTCGCGTACACGATCAACCCACCGCGCAGCACCGCGCTGGCACCCGGTACTCCGGCCACGGTAGCCGCCAGCAGGCCCGCGGTCAGCGATTCGGCGGTAGCGACGGTCTGTCCCGCCCCGATCAGGGCTTCGACCAGTTCGGTGACCGGCGCGCCGCCGACGAGCGGATCGCTCACGAGCGGGACTCACCGCGCGCCCGGCCCCCGGCCACCCACAGCCGGACCGCCTGACCGACGTAGTCCAGTCCGGTGACCACCGTCAGCGCCACCGCCAGGTACATCAGCCACATGCCCGCGGTCTCGTAGGCGCCCGAGAGCGGCAACAGCAGCAGCGCGATGGCCACCGACTGCACCAGCGTCTTGAGTTTGCCGCCGCGGCCCGCCGGGATCACCCCGCGCCGCACGACCACCAGCCGCAGCAGCGTGATGCCGACCTCGCGACCGCAGATGACCAGGGTGATCCACCAGGGCAGATCGCCCAGGATCGACAGCGCGATCAGCGCCGATCCGATCAGCGCCTTGTCCGCGATCGGGTCGGCGAGCTTGCCGAAATCGGTCACCAGGCCGTATTTGCGGGCCAGTTGCCCGTCGAAGCGATCGGTGATCGCGGCCAGGCCGAAGATCGCGGCGGCCGCGACGCGCCAGCGGGTGTCGTGCCCGCCGCCGGCGAACAGCGCCAGCACGAACAGCGGGACCAGCACGATCCGCGCGATGGTCAGCACATTGGCGATGTTCAGCAGCGGGACGTGCTTGTCGGTGCGCTCGGACGCCGGAGGGTGCCCGTATCCCCGATCGATTTCCTCAGGTCGCACGCTCATGCTGTGACCATCCGGCAGGCTCGGGCGCTGTCCGTGGTTACGCAGACCGCCTCCTCCGCGCGCTGTGCTCTCATGCCCTGGCCCTCTCGGCATCCCCCGGCACTGCGCCGCCGTTCACAGAAGTCGCGCGCGGTTTGCTCGTGCGCGCGGCGCCGCGCGACCCGGTCGACGGGCCCGGCGCGATGCGGTGAGCGGATCGACAGGATGTGCGGCACATGTTCAGACTATCGGTAAGCGGGCCGACTACTGTGCACCCCATGACCTCACGGGGACCACTGGGTGGTTCGACCAGCGACGCGCACTCCGTCGCGCCCACTGTGGCGCCTGTCCCTGGTCTGGCCGTCCGACGAGCGCGAACCTCCGATGTCCCCGTGATCAAGCGCCTGGTCGACGAGTACGCCGGCCGCATCCTGCTGGAGAAGAACCTGGTCACCCTGTACGAGTCGGTGCAGGAGTTCTGGGTGGCCGAACTCGACGGGCAGGTCGTCGGATGTGGCGCGTTGCACGTGCTGTGGGCCGATCTGGGCGAGGTACGCACGGTGGCGGTGGATCCTGTCGTGAAGGGCCGCGGGGTGGGCGGCGCGGTGGTGGACCGGCTGGTCGCGGTCGCGCGGGACCTGCAACTGCAGCGGCTGTTCGTGCTGACCTTCGAGGTGGACTTCTTCGCCCGCCACGGTTTCGTCGAGATCGACGGCACGCCCGTCACCGCCGAGGTGTACGCCGAGATGTGCCGGTCCTACGACACCGGTGTCGCCGAGTTCCTCGACCTGAGTTATGTGAAGCCGAACACGCTCGGCAACACCCGCATGCTGCTGACCCTCTGACCGCAGTTCCCTCGCCAGAAAGTGATCGACGTGCCGATCTTCGCTGTCCACTACACCTACACCGAGGCCACCGCCGCCGACCGGGCGACCAACCGGCCTGAGCACCGCGCCTGGCTCGACGCCCTGGTCGACGCGGGCACCGTGCTGAGCAGCGGCCCCTACCCGGACGGGACGGGCGCGCTGCTGATCTTCCGCGGGGACGACGAGCCCTCGCTCACCGAACTGCTCACCGAGGACCCGTTCGCGAAGCTCGGTCTGATCGAGGCCGTGCGCGTGGTCGAGTGGCTGCCGGTGATGGGCGCCTTCGCCGGTTGATCCCCGACACAGCACTGCCCGGAACCGGTCCAGGTTCCGGGCAGTGTGCGTTCAGGCGGCGGTGCGGCGGGTGCGCAGCAGGCTCGCCACGGTGGCGACGACCAGGATGCCGATGATGACCCCCAGCGAGACCGCCGTGGAGATCTCCGGGACGCTGACGTGCTCGCCACCGTTGATGAACGGCAGCGTGTTCTCGTGCAGCGCGTGCAGCACCAGCTTGATGCCGATGAAGGCCAGGATCGCGGCCAGCCCGTAGGACAGGTAGACCAGGCGATCGAGCAGGCCACCGATCAGGAAGAACAGCTGCCGCAGACCCATCAGGGCGAAGGCGTTGGCGGTGAACACCAGGTACGGCTGTTCGGTGAGGCCGTAGATCGCCGGGATGGAGTCCAGCGCGAACAGCAGGTCGGCGAAGCCGATGGCCAGCAGCGCCAGCAGCAGCGGTGTCACCACCCGGCGGCCGTCGATCCTGGTGACGAGCTTGTCGCCGTCGTACTGGTCGGTGGTGGGCAGGATGCGCTTGGCCAGCGCGACGATGCGGCTGTCGCGTTGCTCCTCGTGTTCGACCTCGTGCCCGCTCTCGCGCAGCAGCTTGACCGCGGTGAAGATCAGGAACGCGCCGAACAGGTAGAACACCCAGCTGAACGCGCTGATCGCGGCCGCGCCGACGGCGATGAAGACACCGCGCATGACCAGTGCCAGCACGATGCCGATCAGCAGCACCTTCTGCTGGTAGATCCGCGGCACCGCGAAGGTGCTCATGATGATCAGGAAGATGAACAGGTTGTCCACCGAGAGGGCTTTCTCGGTGACGAAACCGGCGTAGTACTCGCCGGCGAAGGTGCCGCCCCACTTCCAGGCGACGAACAGGCCGAACAGCAGGGCCAGGCCGATGTAGACGGCCGACCAGAGCCCCGATTCCTTGAAGGTCGGTTCGTGCGGGGTGCGCACATGGGCGAAGAAGTCGAAGACGAACAAGCCGAGGATCACCACACCGGTGATCACCCACTCGAGCGTGGTCACCTGCATGTGGTGGTCCGATCGATGAAGTTCATGCCGCCCATCATGCCTGAAATGTCCGTTTCAGTCGCGTTGCGGAACAATTGCCCGTCATGATTTCACACACAACCCCGCCGACCCGCACATGGGCCGTCCGGCGCGCGGAAAATCCGTTTCGCCGCACCGTGCCGCCTTGCTACGGTCGGTGCATCGTCGACCACCACCGGCACCCCCGAAAGGAGCCAGCCGTGCAGGAATCCACCGCGCAGTACGAACGCCGTGTCGACATGCCCGGGCTGATCCCGGGTCCCGCACGGTCGCAGCGCCTTTCGCACGCCCGCTGACCGGGCACCCTCCCGCCCCGATCCGGGCACTCCCCACGACGTAGGCCCCCGCTACGGTCCCTCCTCGTTCGTCGCCGTCCACTCCCGGCACGGTCAGAGCAAACCCGGCACCCCACGTCGATCGAGCGCGCGCCGAACCTACTCGTCCCCGGCGCCACCACGGATCGAGAACAGCAGCCCGTCGAGTTCGTCGGGCTTGATCAGCACATCGCGTGCCTTGGACCCTTCGCTGGGACCCACGACGCCGCGGGTCTCCATCAGGTCCATCAGTCTGCCCGCCTTGGCGAAGCCGACGCGCAGCTTGCGCTGCAGCATCGAGGTGGAACCGAACTGCGAGGTGACGACCAGTTCCACGGCCTGCAGCAGCACGTCCATATCGTCGCCGATATCGGGATCGACGTCCTTGGCCTCGCCCTGCTTGGCGGCGGTGACGCCCTCCTGGTACTCCGGCTCGGCCTGGGTCTTGCTGAACTCCACGACCGCGTGGATCTCCTCGTCGGAGATGAACGCGCCCTGCAGACGGGTCGGCTTGCCCGCGCCCATCGGCAGGAACAGGCCGTCGCCCATGCCGATCAGCTTCTCCGCGCCCGGCTGGTCCAGGATGACGCGCGAGTCGGTGAGCGAGGAGGTGGCGAAGGCCAGCCGCGAGGGCACATTGGTCTTGATCAGGCCGGTGACCACGTCCACCGAGGGGCGCTGGGTGGCCAGCACCAGGTGGATGCCCGCCGCACGGGCCTTCTGGGTGATCCGCACGATCGCGTCCTCGACATCGCGCGGGGCGGTCATCATCAGATCCGCGAGCTCGTCGACGATGGCCAGGATGTAGGGATAGGGCCGGTAGACGCGTTCGCTGCCCAGCGGGGCGGTGATCTGGCCCGACTTCACCTTCTTGTTGAAGTCGTCGATGTGGCGCACCTTGTTGGCCTGCATGTCCTGATAGCGCTGTTCCATCTCCTCCACCAGCCAGGCCAGCGCGGCGGCGGCCTTCTTGGGCTGGGTGATGATGGGCGTGATCAGGTGCGGAATGCCCTCGTAGGGGGTGAGCTCCACCATCTTCGGGTCGATCAGGATCATCCTGACCTCCTCGGGGGTGGCCCGGTGCAGCAGCGAGACCAGCATCGAGTTCACGAAGCTGGACTTACCCGAACCGGTGGAACCCGCCACCAGCAGATGCGGCATCTTGGCCAGATTCGCCGAGACGAACTCGCCCTCGATGTTCTTGCCGAGGCCGATCACCAGCGGATGGTGGTCGTTGCGGGTGTGCGGCGACTTGAGCACGTCGGCCAGGCGCACCAGTTCCCGATCGGAATTGGGCACCTCGATGCCCACGGCCGATTTGCCCGGGATGGGCGCGAGCAGGCGCACGTTCTCGGTGGCCACCGCGTAGGCCAGGTTGCGGGCCAGCGCGGTGATCTTCTCGACCTTGACGCCCGGACCCAGTTCCACCTCGTAGCGGGTGACCGTCGGGCCGCGCACGAAACCGGTGACCGCGGCGTCGATCTTGAACTGCACCAGCACCTCGGTGATCGCCTCGATCATCGATTCGTTGGCGGCCGAGCGCTTCTTGGGGGGATCGCCGTCGAGCAGCAGCGTCAGCGGGGGCAGGGTGTAGTCGCCGTCGACCACCCGGTCGGTGACGAACTCCGGTTCCGCCGGGGCGGGCGGGGTCTGGTCGACGACCTTGGCGGGCGGGCGCTTGCGCGCCGGTTTCGGCGCGGGTTCCGGCGCCGGGGGCATGTCGTCGAGGCCGAGTTGTTTGGCCTCGCGCAGCGGCGGTTCGCCCAGCGATTCGGTGACCGCGTCGGAGCCGCCGAACTCGTCGGGCGGGTAGTTGTCGTCGGGGGTGCGGCCGCGGCGACGGGTGCGCGGGCGGTGCACCGGGAAACCGTCGGCGTCGTAGTCGGCCGGATCGTAGGGGTCCTCGGCGTGCTCACCCAGGCCGAAGTACTCGCGCAGCCGCGCGGGCGCCTCGCGCACCGTGGTGCCGGTGAGCAGCAGCACACCGAACACCATGGCCAGCAACAGGATCGGCAGGGCCAGCCACGGCGTCAGGCCCTGACCGAGTGGTCCGCCGACGGCGTAGCCGAGAATGCCCGCGGCCTCGGCCCTGCCGCGCGCGTCGGTGGGTGAGCCCGCCGCCAGATGCCAGATGCCCAGCGCGGGGGCGATGACCAGGAGTCCGCCGAGCACCAGGCGCGGGCGGATCTCGGGATGTGGTTCGGTGCGCATGAGGATCACCGCGAGACCGACCAGCAGGATCGGAGCCAGGACCGCGGCCGACCCGGCGATGGCGCGCACGACGTCTTCGAGGAACCGGCCGACCGGCCCGCCCGCCGACAACCACATGGCCGCGGCGATGATCACGCTCAACGCGATGAGCGCCAGCCCTATCCCGTCGCGCCGGTGCCCGTGTTCGAGATCGCCGGCCCGGCTCAGCGTGCGGGTGGTGGCCCCGACGCCGCGCGCGAGCATGTTCCAGCCGTTGCGGATGCCGCGGCCGATCACCGCGGGCGGCGCGGTGGGTGAGGCCTTCTTGACGGGCCTGCGGACGGGGGTGGTGCGCCCACGCGGCGCCGACGACGCTCGCGGAGTCGCCGAACGGGATCGCGCCGCCGGCGTCTGCCCCCGGCTCGATCCCGCCCGCGCACGAGAGGTCGTGGTGCTGCGGGACTTACCTGCCATGACCATCAGGCTAGCCGCTCGGGCCCCGTCCGGACCATCCGCAACACTGGCCACACCCCTCCCGACCGGGGTCTTCGCAGGTCGCGGGGCCCCGGTCACCGCGGGGAAACACCGATCCGGACCGCGTTTCGCGGCGGGCCGCTTACGGAATGCTTACCGATCACTGATGTTTCGGGCATTCCGGGCGTCGAGTGGCTGGCGCTGGACGCGACCGGCTGGGTACCTTGACTGCGCTCCATCGGGCCGAGTCGGCCCGTGCTTACGAAGGGGAAGCAACACGTGAAGAGAATGCTCACCAGTGCCGCCGTCCTGGCGACGACCACCGCGGCGCTGTTCGCAGGGCATATCGCCCCGGCCCAGGCACAGTCGGGGAACTACTACGGCGCCATCGCCGCCAACGTACGCGCGGGTGTCTACGGCTACGCGCAGGACTACGGCAGCTACGGCGAGGCCAGGCAGGGCGCGCTGGACGCGTGCATCCGGGGTGGGGGCGGCGGCGGGTGCGCCGTGAAGGTGTCCTACCGCAACGGCTGTGGCGCGATCTCGATCTCGCGCGGCTGGTGGGGATTCGGCGCCGCGTCGACCGTCGGTGGCGCCAAGCAGGAGGCGCTCAACGCCAATCCGGGCAATGCCTGGATCAAGCACTGGAACTGCACCAGCAACCACTCGCTCTGACCGACGACGACCAGCCGGGCCCCGCGCCCGGCGCCGACAGACTTAGGGATATCCGTGCGTAACCGTTCCATGAAGACCGCCGTAGCCGTGCTGGCCACCCTCGCCGCCCTCGGCCTCACCGCCTGCAGTTCCTCCGACGACACCGCGAGCGGCGCGGGTGCGACCACCACCGCCGCGGGCGACCAGTTCGAGACCGGCGACACCGCGCCCGGCAAGGAGGAGGGCACCGAGCCCTCGGCCACCACCCCGCCGAACCTGCCCAAGCCCACCGCCGAGGAGCTCAACGCCCGGCTGAACAAGGCGCTGGCCGGTCAGCTGACCAAGGACGAGAAGAAGACCTACATCGAGGACGCCGACCAGGACCCGATGCTGGTCGACAAGTTCGTCGACGCGGCCAAGAAGAACAATGTCACCGTCGCCATCACCACCGTCGGCGAGCCGGCCAACGGCAAGCTGCGCGCCGACGCCGATGTGACCATCGACGGCAGCAAGGTGGAGAACGCCTTCGTCGAGTTCGTCGCCGAGGACGACTCGTGGAAGGTCTCGCACGTGTTCGCCTGCAACATCGTGAAGTCGGCGAAGCTGGACTCCGCGGCCTGCCAGGCCTGATCCGGTCAAGACGAGAACCGCCGGGTGACAGTGTCACCCGGC